>CAZRFC010000101.1:0-11859 GCA_964598975.1 uncultured Mycobacterium sp.
GCCTCCACCCCGGCGTACTCGCACACCGAATACGCGGTGGACAGCGGAAGTATCGATGCCGCCAGCAGCGAAGCCCCGATCAGACCGACGGCGAACAGCGTGGACGCCGCATCCCCGGCCAGTGGTTGCAGCGCCACCGCGGCGTCGGCGGCGTCGGCGATGCTGCGTCCGTCGCGATTCAGGGTCGCCGCGCAGGCGACCACCACGAAGAAGCCGATCACCCCGGTGAGGACGGCACCGATCACCACGTCGACGCGCTCCAGTCGCAGATCCTCGGTTCGCAGTTTCTTGTCCACCGCATAGGACTGCATGAACGACAGCCCCCAGGGCGCCAGGGTCGTGCCCAGGGTCGCGGTGACGATCGCGACGGCTTCCCCGGTCATCGGCATGCTCGGCACCAACGTGCCGTGCAGCGCCGCACCCCAGTCCGGGCGGGCCATGAAACCCGAGGCGATGTAGGCCAGGAACACCGTGGACAGCAGCAGCAGCACCCGCTCCACCCGGTGGAAGCTGCCCCGCAGCACCAGTAGTGACACGGCCATCGCCGCCACCGGCACGCTGATGTAGCGGCTCACTCCGAAGATCTCGAACCCTGCTGCGATGCCGGCGAATTCGGCGCAGGTGGTTCCGATGTTGGCCACCACCAGCGCGACCAGCACCACCCCGCCGACCCGCACCCCGTAGCGCTGGCGGACCAGCCCGACCAACCCCTGACCCGTGACCACGCCCATCCGTGCGGCCAGTCCGTGAAACACCACCAGCGCCAGCGTCGACAACAGCAGCACCCACAGCAGCTGATAGCCGTGATCGGCACCCAGCACCGAGTAGGTGGTGATCCCGGCCGGGTCGTCGTCGGACAGTCCGGCCAGCAGGCCGGGCCCCAGCACGGCGAGCAGCGGAGCCCACCGGGTACGCAGCCGCGTCATGCGCGCCGGTCGCGGATCAGACGGCGTCGATGCGGCCACACCCCCGAGCGGAAGAAGCGACGGCCGATCAACGGTGAGCGGCGGTGAATCCGTTCGGCGACCTCCGGGTGCACCGCCCGCACCGCGGCGGCGGCCACCTGCGGGTCCCGCACCGCCAGGATCTCCGAGGCGGTATCGACGTCGACCCGGCTGACCAGCGCCGCCAGACCGCGGGCATCGAGGCGGTGCACCGCCGCCCGGGGTGTGGACAGCTGGACGGCGTGACCGCGCTCGGAGGTCAGGTGCAGATCGCTCCACGCCACGATGTCTTCGCTGGCCGGCATCCGGCGCAGGCCCAGTCGGCGTAACACCCCGGTGAAGCCGACGTCCACTCCGCACAGTTCCAGTTGGCCGTCGTGGGTCCGAGCGAGCAGCACGTCGGCGACGCGGGCCAGCCGCTGCCCGACGACGTCGACGATCTGGGTGTCCAGCACATCGCGGACCAGCAGGATCTCGTCGTCGGCCAACGGGGGCGGGTGGCCGCGGGATCCGACGGGCGCCGCGGCCACGACGACCCTGCCGGGGTGGAACGCCCTGACGGCGTCCCAGGCCACCAGCGCCCGAGACCTGTCCGGCAGCCGAACCAGCAACCGCTGCACCAACTGGACGCCGTCCAGCCGGACCGTCAGATCGGCCAGCCGCCCCACCGCCCGCCCGTCGGGTGTGACCACCTGCTGACCCGTCAGGCGGCTGAGCAGCAACACGGCTCACAGCATGCCGTATTCACTGATCTAATCGAGCAATGCGGGCATTGCGGATGGTGGGCTTCGGACGCGAACCGGAACTGATGGAGGTGCCCGACCCCACACCGGGTCCGGGCGAAGTGGTGGTGAAGGTCGGCGGGGCCGGGGCCTGCCATTCCGATCTGCACGTGCTCTACGAACTCGACGCCTCAGCGGTGTGGCAAATTCCAATGACACTGGGCCACGAGACCGCGGGCTGGGTCCATGCGACGGGCAGTGGCGTCGAGGGCCTCACCGAGGGGGATCCGGTCGCGGTCTACGGGGCGTGGGGTTGCGGCCTGTGTCAGCGCTGCGCAGTCGGCCTGGAGAACTACTGCGAGCGGCCATCGATGATCGGCGGCGGCGGCCTCGGTGCGGACGGCGGCATGGCCGACTACCTGCTGGTCCCCCATCAGCGGCATCTGGTTCCGCTACCGGCGGGCCTGGACCCGGTGGTGGCCGCGCCGCTGACCGACGCCGGGCTGACGCCCTATCACGCGATCCGCCGGTCCTGGCCCAAGCTGACGCCCGAGGCGACCTGCGTGATGATTGGCGTCGGCGGACTCGGTCACGTCGGTGTACAGATCGCGCGGGCGACCACGGCGGCCCAGGTGATCGCCGTCGACGTCAAGCCCGAGGCGCTGGAGTTGGCCCGCAAGGTGGGCGCCCACCACGCGGTGCTGTCGAACGACACCGCCGCCGAGGCGGTCCGGGAACTCACCGGCGGCCGCGGAGCCGACGTCGTCATCGACTTCGTGGGCACCACAGCGACGATGAACCTGGCCCGGGCGGTGGCCCGCGTGATGGCAGACGTCACCATCGTCGGCATCGGCGGCGGCGAGATCCCCCTCGGGTTCTTCTCCCAGCCCTATGAGGTCAGCATCGCCACCACCTACTGGGGCAGCCGGCCCGAGTTGTCCGAATTGCTGGCGTTGGCCGCCGGCGGCCAGGTGTCCACCGAGCGCACCGTCTACTCCCTCGACGACGCCGCGGCGGCCTATCGGGACCTGCGTGAGGGCCGGGTGACCGGCCGGGCCGTCGTCGTGCCCTGACTGATAGGACTGGAAGCCATGTGGGATTTCGAGACCGACCCCGAATACCAACTCAAACTCGACTGGGTCGAGGAGTTCATGCGCGAGGAGTTGGAGCCACTCGACCTCGCACCGCTGGATCCCTACGACAAGAAGAACCCGGCGCTGATGCGGGTGCTGCGGCCGCTGCAGCAGAAGGTGAAGGATCAGGGCCTGTGGGCGGCGCACCTGAGTCCCGAACTGGGCGGGCAGGGATACGGGCAGGTGAAGCTGGCGCTGCTCAACGAGATCGTCGGCCGTTCCCGTTGGGCGCCAGCGGTTTTCGGTTCTCAGGCGCCGGACTCCGGTAACGCTGAGATCATCGCCCTGTTCGGTACCGAGGAGCAGAAGAAGCGTTACTTGAAGCCGTTGCTCGACGGTGAGATCTCGTCGTGCTACTCGATGACCGAACCGCAGGGCGGTTCCGATCCCGGTCTGTTCACGACGTCGGCGGTGCGCGACGGAGACGACTGGGTGATCAACGGGGAGAAGTGGTTCTCCTCCAACGCCCGCTACGCGTCGTTCTTCATCGTTATGGCGGTCACCAACCCGGAGGCACGAACGCACCAGAAAATGTCGCTGTTCATCGTGCCGGCCGAGACGCCCGGTCTGGAGATCATCCGAAATGTCGGAGTGGGTGGCGAATCCTCGGCGCACGCGTCGCACGGCTATGTGCGTTACACCGATGTACGGGTGCCCGCCGATCATGTGCTCGGCGGCGAGGGGCAGGCGTTCGCGATCGCCCAGACCCGACTCGGCGGCGGACGGGTGCACCACGCCATGCGGACGATCGCGTTGGCCCGCAAGGCTTTCGACATGATGTGCGAACGCGCTGTGTCACGCCAGACCCGACAGGGCCCGTTGGGAGACTTCCAGATGACGCAGGAGAAGATCGCCGACAGCTGGATTCAGATCGAGCAGTTCCGGCTGCTGGTGCTGCGCACCGCGTGGAAGATCGACAAGTATCACGACTACCAGAAGGTTCGCCGCGACATCGCCGCGGTGAAGGTGGCGATGCCGGGCGTGCTGCACGACGTGGTGCAGCGGGCCATGCAGTTGCACGGATCGCTCGGGGTGTCCGACGAGATGCCGTTCGTCAAGATGATGGTGGCCGCGCAGTCGCTGGCCATCGCCGACGGGCCCACCGAAGTGCACAAGCTGACCGTGGCGCGCCGGACGCTTCGGGAGTACGAACCGGTGGACACCCCGTTCCCCTCCCAGCACCTGCCGACCCGCAAGGCCGCGGCGCACGCCCGGCTGGCGGAGTTGCTCGAGCATGAGGTGGCGGAGCTTTAGCCGCAGCCCAGCGGCCGGGCAGCCGGGCAGCCGGGCAGCCGGGCAGCCGGGCAGCCCCGGACACCTAGTGGATTTGTGCCCACCTTGGAGCGACAACTTCAAGCGTCCGCGCCCGCGCATCTTCACAGTCGCTCGAAGGTGGGCACCAACAACATCGTCGCTACGCAGAGACGGGTGGGGCTGCTGTGAATCCACGACGTATGCTGCTGCAACGGCGAATTTTTCGAGCGTGGCCCACGTCACAAACCCGTCACATCCTAGGTCTATTCAAACCCGAATCCGGCTCTCACCATTAAGTCAGCGTCAAATTTTGACGCGGGCGTAGTAAGTGGTAACGCCACCGAGAATGGGGAAGAACCATGACGCAATATTTCGCCACCGAACCATTGTTCATCCTGGCCGCAGGAACGCTGTTCATCATCCTGATGGCCCTGACGATGCGGTCGATCATCCGCCGGGAAAAGGCGATGATCAACTCTGCGATGGATGAGCCGCACGAGATCGCGGCCTACAACCAGCGCTGGCGCGGCGCGGCTTAGCCCGTACCAGGGTCTCGCCGTACGGCCTGACCCTCGTGGACGGCCGTTGCCACACGCACGCCTCCGGCGTCATAAAGCCCGGCCGTCACCACCCCGCGTCCTCGGAACGCTGCCGGCGACCGCGACTCGAACAGGTTCCACCTGTCGGCGCGGATCGGCCGGTGAAACCAGGTCGCGGAGTCGGTGGTGGCGGCGTGGTGGCTGCGGTCGGTCATCGAGTGTCCGTGTACTGCGAGCACCGGGTCCACGCCGTAGATGTCGGTGACGTACACCGCGATACAGGCGTGCAGTGCGGGATCGTCGGGCAGGGCGGCCGTCACCCGCCACCACAACCGGCGGACGAATCCATCGTCATCCCGGTCGTCGATGATCCGAATGTCGATCTCGTCCAACGGAAGTGACGGGGCCGGACCGATCGGCCCGGTCCGCGGCAGCGCCTCGGGATCGCCGGTGATCGAATCACCGTGTTCTGGCCCGGGGGCCGGTACGGCGAACATCGCGGTGGCGCTGACGATCAGGCGGTCCCCCTGCCGGCCCAGCACCCGACGCGAGGACGAACCGCGGCCGTCATGCAGGCACTCGACCTCATAGCGCAGCGGCTCACCCGCGTCCCCGCCGCGCAGGAACTGCACATGCACCGCCGTCGGCACCCGATCTTCGGTGACGGTTCGGCAGGCCGCCGCCAGGGCCTGGCCGGCGAGGTGACCGCCGTAGGCCCGCTTGCCGACCGGCCCGTTGGCGGGTCCACTGAACACCTCACCGTCACCGCCGAGGTCGAACAGGCCGAGGATCACTCGCCCAGCCATTCGGCCGGCACCGCGTCATTGTCCTGCCCGAGGCTCGGCGCGGCGGACGGCCGGGTGTACACGCCGTCGACCGACATCGGCAAGCCCGGCGCCAGGTAACTGCCGACCCGGTCCTGCTCCAGCGGCGCGAACAAAGGATTTGCCGTCACGCGTGGGCTGTTCGCCACTTCGGTGAAGCTCTGGTAGCGGTCCCACAGCACCGAACTGCCCGACAGCGCGGCGGTGACCTCGGCGGCGGTGTGGGAGGTGAACCATGCGGCGAACAGATCGTTGAGCACCTCTCGATGCTCATAGCGGCTGCCCTCGTCGTCGAAGTCCACTCCGAGCGCATCGGCCAGCGCGGCAACGGCTTTGGTGGTTCCTGTCAGTTCGGTCAGATCACCGAAGTGCCGCGCCGTCAGCGCCACCACCATGAAGGACTCGCCGTCACAGCTGGTGAAGTCCCGGCCATACTGGCCGAAGATCGCGTTACCCAGTCGCGGCCGCTCATCGCCGTTGACCATCGCCTCGGTCAGGAAACCTAGGTTGGCCGCGGTCGCCAGTGCGACATCATCCAAGGGCAGGCGGATCCGGCTGCCCTGCCCGGTGGCATCGCGGCGCCGTAGGGCAGCCAGGACCGCCAGCGCCGCGTACAGCCCGCAACTGACGTCCCAGGACGGCATCACATGGTTGACCGGGCCGACGTGGTCGGCCGGTCCGGTGACCAACGGGAACCCGGTGGCGGCGTTGACGGTGTAGTCGACCCCGGTACTGCCGTCGGCACGGCCGACCACCTCGAGGTGGATCAGATCCGGCCGCAGCACACTGAGCTCGTCGTAGGAATGCCATTGCCGCCCAGCCACATTCGTGATGAAGACACCGGAGGCCGCGATCAGCCTCTGCACCAGGTGCCGACCTTCGGGGCTGTGCATATCGATCTCCATCGACCGCTTGCCCTTGTTCAGCCCGGCCCAGTAGATGCTGTCCCCGCCCGGGGTCACCGGCCAGCGGTGGTAGTCGGCCGCGCCTCCGAGGGGGTCGATGCGGACCACCTCGGCGCCGAGTTGTGCCAGCGTCATCCCGGCCAACGGGACCGCGACGAAACTGGAGATCTCGACGATCCGGACGCCGGACAGCGGGGCGGAATTCACCCGATGAGTATGGCGGGCTCAGCCGGCCTGCTGCGCGACCGAGAACGGCACTCCCAGGCACACCAGGAAGAGCAATAACAGAAACCAGCCCGCCGCCTGCCAGATCGGCCACACACCGCCGACCTTCCACACCTGGTAGGTGCGGACGAACGCGCCCACTCCCCCGAGGAACAGAATGCCCGGGACCATCACCCCGGCAAGTACCGAACGCCAGATCACCGTAGCTGCGAACGCTGCCCCGGCGAGCGCGATGACCAGCAGTGCGTACTTCACCGCAGCCCGTGTCATCGCAGGGTCGTGCCAGCGCTTCTCTACATCGTTGATGTTGCCGGTCATGGTTCAAGCCTAGGTGCGGGACCGCCTACCGGCCACGGTTGGCGGTTCGATGCGGCGGGTAGCCATCGTCGCATGAGCCAACCATTCGACGACAAGAGCGAGGCCGACCACGACGCGGCCCACGTCGGGCAGACCAGCCCGGACGACTCGTTCGACATCGAGGAGAGCGGAGCGGAAGCGCGCACCACCCGCGACGAGTAGCGGCGTCGTACCGTGACGCATGCGCATCGTGCTGATCTCCGACACCCATGTTCCGCACCGGGCCCGCGACTTGCCGGCCGCGGTGTGGGAGCAGGTGGAGGCCGCGGACGTGGTGATCCACGCCGGGGACTGGGTCGACCTGGCTCTGCTCGACGAGCTTGAGGAACGCTCGAAGAGACTGGTCGGCTGCTGGGGCAATAACGACGGGCCGGAGTTGCGGGCGCGGCTGCCTGAGCGGGTCGACGTCACCCTGGCCGGGGTGCGCTTCACCGTCGTGCACGAGACCGGCCCGGCCAAAGGCCGCGACGCCCGGATGGCCAAGGCCTACCCCGACACTGACGTGCTGGTGTTCGGGCACAGCCACATTCCGTGGGACACCACCGCGGACGGTCTCAGACGGCTCAACCCCGGCTCGCCGACCGACCGTCGGCGCCAGCCGTTCCACACCTACATGACGGCGGTCGCCGAGGACGGCGTTCTCAGCGAGGTCAGCCTGCAACGGGTGTGAGGCGCAACCGCCGGGCCAGGCCGCTGGCCCGGGCAGCACGGCGACCCACCGCCGCGCGGACCTGCTCGGCCGTTCCGATCACCCGCACCTTCTCCCGGGCCCGGGTGACCGCGGTGTAGAACAGCTCGCGGGTGAGCAGCCGGGAGTCCT
This sequence comes from uncultured Mycobacterium sp., assembly GCA_964598975.1. GTDB lineage: Bacteria > Actinomycetota > Actinomycetes > Mycobacteriales > Mycobacteriaceae > Mycobacterium. The sequence goes on from CAZRFC010000101.1 coordinate 7,724, forward strand.
CGGGCGGCAACAGCACGGTCACCTCGGTGGCCTGGCTGCCCTGGCTCTTGTGAATGGTCATGGCGTGCATGGTTTCGATGTCGGCGAGCCGGCCGGTGGCGAACTCCACCGGACCCGACCCTCCGGACATCACCGCGCGCAGCGCGCCGTCGCGCTGGACGGCCACCCCGGTGTCGCCGTTGTAGAGGCCAAGGCCGTAGTCATTGGCGGTCACCAGCACCGGACGCCCCACGTACCAGGCGGCCCACAACGGCATGTCGGTCTGCTCGGCCAACCAACGTTCGACCTGACGGTTCCAGTAGGTGACACCGTAGGGACCACGACGGTGGGCGCAGAGCATGCGATGTTCTTCCAGGCTGGCCAGCGCGGCCGGGCCGTCACCGAGCACCGCAGCCTCCCGCAGTGCAAGGGCATGGGGCACAAGCACTGTGCGGAGAACCGCCGACGGCTCACCGGTGTCCACCCATTCGATGTGCTCACCGCCGGCCGCCAGGACCTCGAGGGCATCATCGGCCTTGCCGTCACGGATCGCAGCGGCCAGCGCGCGGATGGACTCACCGAAGCGGTGCGGGGTCACCAGTCGGGCGATCGGGGTGTCGTCGACCGCAGCCAGGCCGTCGACCAGATCGGCCAGCACCGCCCCGGCCTCCACCGAGGCCAGCTGGTCGGGGTCGCCCACCAGCAGCAGCCGCGACTCCGGTCGGACCGCCTCCAACAACCGGGCCATCATCGTCAGCGACACCATCGACGTCTCGTCGACGACGATCACGTCATGGGACAACCGGTTGTCGCGGTTGTGCCGAAACCTCGATGAGGTGTCCGGGCGACTCCCGAGCAGCCGGTGCAGCGTGGTGGCCGTCAACTCCGGCAGCCGGGCCCGGTCGGCCGCATCAAGCTTGACGACCTCATCCTTGACCGCCTCCAACAGCCGCGCCGCAGCCTTGCCGGTCGGGGCGGCCAGGGCGATGCGGGGCCGCGGCAGTCCGTCGAGTTCGGCCTGTTCGGAAAGCAGTGCCAGCAGGCGGGCGACGGTGGTGGTCTTTCCGGTCCCCGGGCCGCCGGTCAGCACCGTCAGCCCGCGGGACAGCGCCACCTCGGCGGCCCCGCGCTGCTCGGCAAAGGTTCCGGCGAAAAGCCGGGAACTGTCCGGCGGGGTGCCGGTGCGCTTGGACTCGGCCAGCGTCAGCACGTCCTCGGCGACCTGGCACTCCTCGATCCAGTAGCGATCCAGGTAGAGCAAGCCGCCCTCGAGGTGCAGCACCGGCGGATCCCCCACGAGGACGCTGGCGGATACGGCTTTGAGCCATTGCTCCGGGTCGGGCCAGGGCAAGTCGGGCTCGCCGACCTGGTCGGCCACCGTCGCAAGTTCCAGGCAAACCGAACCCCCGCGCACTGCCCGCACCACGAACGCCAGCGCGAGTGCGACCAGTTCGTCGTCATCCTTGGCCAGGGTGGCCAGTCGTTGCGCGACAAGCACATCAGACGATTCGAGCAGCCCGGCCTCGTTGAAATCGCGCAGCAGTCCTGTGGCGGACACGCTGCGCCGCCAGTCGCCGGTGTCGGTGATCGGCGCGGTCATGCGGCCACCTTCTGCCCGTCAAGGAGATCGGAGATCGCGATCACCAGTTCAGCCGGCGGCCGCCAGCCGAACACTCCGGCGGGGTGCCCGTCGGTGACCGGGGTGTCCGGGCCGCACATCCCACGGACGAACAGGTACAGCACGCCGCCTAGGTGACGCTCCGGATCATACCCGGGCAGACGCCAGCGCAGGAAGCGATGCAGCACAACGCAATACAGCAGCGCCTGCAGTGGGTAGTCGGAGTGCAGCATGGCCTCGGCCATCCGCGCCGGGGTGTAGTCAGCGGCGGTCAGCGGCCGGTCGTTGTCACCGAGCCAGTTGGTCTTGTAGTCGGCGACGAGGAAACGATGCCCGCCTGAGCCGTCGGGTACCCGCAGCACCACGTCGAGGGAACCGCTGAGATAACCGCACAGCGACTGGCGGCCCAGAGTCGCATCTGTCAACCGTTCCACATAGGAGGCCAGTGGATCACCGGCCGGCAAGTGCGCGGCCAGCAGCAGCCCCACGTCGGACAGCCGGATATCAGGCGCAGCAGACCGCAGATCGCTGCCGCCCGTCGTCGGCCGGAGGTCTCCGCCGGCGAGCGGGAACTCGAAGTCCAACTCGCACAACCGGTCCCGCAGCCCGATCTGGCGCAGGGTGAGGTCACCGGCGAGCGGACCGAGCGGGGTGTCGTGCATGGGCACCAGGGCGGCGGCGAGGTCGGCCGCCGGAACATCGACCGGCCACCACACCGACTGCTTGGCGATCTGGGCCGCCAGTTCGGCCGGCAGATCCGACGCCAGCGGGTCGGCGTGCTCGAGTACCGCGTGCACGAGGTTGCCGAACTTGGCGCCCATCGGAAGATCGGCCATCGGCGAGGGAACGTCGGCGCCGTCCGCCGGTGTGGTGAGCACGATGTCGGCGACCTCGTCGTCGAGTTCGATGACCTCGGGCTCACTGCTCACCCCGACGCTCTCCTGCGCGGCGCGCACCAGCCCGGAGTAGGAGGTGCGCCGCCAGGCGGTGTCGATGAAACGGTGGAAGTGCCGTACGCCGAGGTTCTCCGGCCGGGGTTCGACGACGAAGTCGGCAGGGGCGGCGATCTGGGAGTCCTCGATCGCCAGGGCTCCGATGTCCTCCCACCGGCGCAGCAGGGTCAGCGCGTCGGCGGAGTCGACCTTCGGCGGGTTGCACCGGGTGGGAACCATCGAGTCCCCAGGACCCCGGCCGCGCAGCAAGCGGGACAGGCCGCCGTTGGGCTCATCCCAACTCGGCGCCCACCACGCGACCACCTGGGACTGCGCCCGGGTCAGCGCGACGTAGGTCAGTCGCAATTCCTCACCACGCGCCTCGTCCTGGCTCAGCCCCTGAGCCGCACCCTGTTCGGCGCTCGTCTTGCCGCCGATGAACAAGCACCGTTGCTCGCCATCGTGGAAGCGGGCGAAGTCCTCGTTGAAGATGTGCCGGTTGAAGGCGAAGGGCAGATAGACGATCGGGAACTGCAGACCCTTGCTGCCCCACACCGTCATCACCTGGACCGCCTCGGCTTCACTGTCCAAGCGGCGAGTGCGCTCCTTGGCCCGCATGCCCTCCTCGCGTTGGGTGCGCAACCAGTCCCGCAAGGCGGTCAGGCTGTAGTGCTCCCGCTGAGAAGTCTCGTGCAGCAACTCGGTGACGTGAGCCATGTCGGTCATGTGCCGTTCGCCGCCGGCCCAGGACAGCACATCCCGGCCCATGCCGTTCAACTGCGCGGCTTCGTAGATGGCCGCGACACCGGCTTCGCGGGCGTGGTCGGCCCAGCGGCGCAAGGTGTCGGCGATCTCGTCGGTCAGGGCGTCGCCGCCGGAGGCCAGTTCGTCGGCAGTCTTGCGGAAGAACATGGTGGCCGCCGCGGCCCGAACCAGTCCCGGCCGGTGCGGCTGGTCCATCGCGTTCAGCACACACAGCCAGTCGTCGGCGGCCGGTGAGGTGAGGACATCGCTGTCGCCGGCGAACACCGCTGGGACGCCCGCGGCGAGCAGCCCCTGGAAACATTCACTGGCCCCGGAGTGTGCGGTGATCACTGCGATGTCGCGCGCCGCGATCTTGCGGCCATTCCAGGTGGCGCCGCTGGCGAGGAGGGCGCGGATGTCGGTGGCCATGTCCTTGATGATGTGCGGCCAGAGGACTTCCTTCTTGAGCGTGTCGATTCCGCTGAGCCCGAACGTATCCCGCGACACCACCCGCAGACGGAACGGATCGTTGTGGGGCGCGCCAGCCAGCCGGTGACCCTGCTTGGCGGCGTCGACCTCACGCACCACGATGTCCGGGTCGCCGAGTTCCGCGGCGCCCATCACCATCTGAAGCCGATCGACGAGGACGTCGTCACTGCGCCAGTTCACGCCCAGCGTGCGCCGGTCGCCTGCGGTCTTGGCGGCCTTGAGATAGGTGACGATATCGCTCCCCCGGAAAGCGTAGATCGCCTGCTTGGGGTCGCCGATCAGGATCACGGTCGACTTGCCGCGGAACGCGCAGTCGATCACCTGCCACTGCACCGGGTCGGTGTCCTGGAACTCGTCGACCATCACGATCGGCC
>CAZRFC010000102.1:0-11819 GCA_964598975.1 uncultured Mycobacterium sp.
CGTCCCCGGGCGCCTTCGCTAGGAAGGCGTCGTTGCCGAGTTTGGCTGTGGTCGTGGCCAGTTCCTTCTGGGCCGCGGCCAGGTCCTTCTCCAGCCTGCGACGTTCGGCGGCGACGTCGACCGTGCCCGAGGTGTCGAGTTCGACGGCGACGGTGCCGCTCGAGAGCCGGACCTCCACCTGCGCGGTTGGACTGAACCCGTCGGCGGGATCGCTGAGCCAGGCCAGCGCGGACACCGCGTCGACGTGCGCACCAAGCCCGGCCTCGGCGAGTCCGGCCAGCCGGGCCGGCACCTTCTGCCGGTCGGCCAGGCCCTGGTCGCTGCGGAACCGCCGGACCTCGGTGACCAGCTTCTGCAGATCCGCGATCCGCTGCGCCACAGCCGAATCCAGACTGATTCCGGATGCGTGCGGCCAGCGGGCTATCACCAGCGACTCACCGCCCGTGAGTTGCTTCCACAACACCTCGGTGACGAACGGCATGACCGGGTGCAGCAGCGTGAGCAGGGTGTCGAGCGCTGCGGCCAGTACCGCAGTGGTGTGGGTGAACCCTTGTGCCAGTTGGACCTTCGCCAGTTCCAGGTACCAGTCGCAGAACTCGTCCCAGGCGAAGTGGTAGAGCGTCTCGCAGGCCCGGCTGAACTCGTAGGCGTCGAGGGCGGCGTCGACATCGACCCGGACCTGCTCCAGCCGGCCGAGGATCCACCGGTCCGCGTCGGTCAGTTCCGCGGGCAGCGGGTCCGGGGCGGCACCGTTCATCAGGGCGAACCGGGTGGCGTTGAACAGCTTGGTGGCGAAGTTGCGTGACGCCCGCGCGTGGTCCTCGCCGATGGAGAGATCCCCGCCGGGGCTGGCCCCCCGCGCCAGGGTGAAGCGCAGCGCGTCAGCGCCGAACAGTTCCACCCAGTCCAGCGGGTCGATGCCGTTGCCGCGGGACTTGCTCATCTTGCGGCCGTGTTCGTCGCGAATCAGGCCGTGCAGGAAGACGTTCCGGAACGGCACCTGCGGCCCGCGACTACCACCGTTGGTGATGGCGTCGTCGCCGGCGACGAATGTCCCGAACATCACCATCCTCGCCACCCAGAAGAACAGGATGTCGTAGCCGGTGACCAGCACGCTGGTTGGATAGAACTTCTCCAGGTCCGGCGTGCGGTCCGGCCAGCCCATGGTGGAGAACGGCCACAGCGCCGAGGAGAACCAGGTGTCCAGGACGTCGGGGTCCTGCTCCCAACCGTCGGGCGGAGTCTCGTCCGGTCCCACGCAGACGGTCTGTCCGTCCGGGCCGTGCCAGATCGGGATGCGGTGGCCCCACCACAGCTGGCGGGAGATGCACCAGTCGTGCATATCGTCGACCCAGGCGAACCACCGCGGTTCGAGGCTCTTGGGATGGATCACGATGTCGCCGTTGCGGACCGCGTCGCCGGCGGCCTTGGCCATCTCGTCGACCTTCACCCACCACTGCATGGACAGCCGCGGTTCGATGGGTTCGCCGCTGCGCTCGGAGTGTCCGACGCTGTGCAGATACGGCCGCTTCTCGGCGACGATGCGGCCCTGGTCATCGAGCGCCTTGCGCACCGCGTAGCGGGCCTCAAACCTGTCGAGGCCGTCGAACTGCGTTCCGGTGTCGGCGATTCGCCCCTTGGTGTCCATGATCGAGGGCATGGGGAGGTTGTGGCGGATGCCGATCTCGAAGTCATTGGGATCGTGTGCGGGGGTGACTTTGACTGCGCCGGTGCCGAATTCAGGGTCCACGTGGGTGTCGGCAACAACGACGATCTCGCGGTCTTGAAACGGGTGAGGCAACATCGTGCCGACCAGGTGCCGGTAGCGGTCGTCGTCGGGATGCACCGCTATCGCGGTGTCGCCGAGCATCGTCTCGATCCGGGTGGTGGCCACCACAATGTGCGGCTCGGCATCGTCGAGGGAGCCGTAGCGGAACGACACCAGCTCGCCCTCGACCTCCTCGTACTTCACCTCGAGGTCGGAAATCGCCGTCTCGAGAACGGGCGACCAGTTGACCAGACGCTCCGCCCGGTAGATCAGCCCGGCATCGAAGAGTCGCTTGAAGATCGTGCGCACCGCGCGGGACAGGCCCTCGTCCATGGTGAAGCGATCGCGGCTCCAATCCACTCCGTCGCCGAGTCTGCGCATCTGGGCGCCGATCGTCCCGCCGGACTGGTGTTTCCACTCCCACACCTGCTCGATGAACTTCTCGCGACCCAGATCTTCCTTGGTCTTGCCCTCGGCGGCGAGTTGCTTCTCGACCAGAGTCTGGGTGGCGATTCCGGCATGGTCCATGCCCGGCAGCCACAACACCTCGTAGCCCTGCATCCGCTTGCGGCGGGTCAGCGCATCCATCAGCGTGTGGTCCAACGCGTGGCCCATGTGCAAGCTGCCGGTCACGTTGGGCGGCGGCAGGACGATCGAATACGGCGGCTTGCCGCTGCCGGGATCGGCCGTGAAGTAGCCGGAGTCCACCCAGCCCTGATAGATACCGGCCTCTACCGCGCCCGGATCCCATGACTTGGGTAGGTCGTTGGGGTCGGCAGCGGCGCGGGTCTCGTCAGGCACCGGTCAATTCTAGGAATGGTGGTGCGCAGGTCCTCAACCGGACCTGCGCCCGCACCAGCCGCGGCGGCCGCCGCGCAGCAGGCCACCCAGGATGCTGCCCAGGGCGCCGCCCTGGCCGCCACCCAGCACGCTGCCGAGGATGCTACCCAGCGGGTTGTTTGCCGCCGGAGCGCCGCCGGCGGCACCGCCGAGGATGCTGCCCAGAAGATCGCCCATGCCGCCGCCCGGGGCCGCCTGTGCCTGTGCCCCTGCACCCGCACCGGCCTGACGCTGCGAGAACTGCTTGCCGACGTAGGCCAGCACGATGGGGGCCAGCATCGGCAGCAGCCGCTTGATCAGGTCGCCGCCGGGGGCACCGCCACCGGCCAGCGCTGAGGCCACCTGGTTGGTGTCGTTCCCGCCGAACAGGCTGGCGATCATCTGATTGCCCTGGTTCTCGTCGAGCTGGTCGACGTTGACCCCGCCCTCGAGCAGGTCGGTCTGGCCCTCGGCGATGACGGTCTTCTCCAGTTGGACGGAGTCGATGTCGTCGGCCTGCACGTTTTCCTGCAGGGTGCCCAGCAGGGTCGGCACCAGGGTCTGGATGGCCTGGGTCACCTCACCCTGGTCGGCGCCGAGCTTGTTGGCGATATCCGCTACCGGGATCTGGTTCAAGAGGTCGTCGAGACCGGCCATGTTGAGGTACCACTTTCAGATAGTTGCTACGAGACGATCGGCTCCGACAGTAGTTCAGCCGGGGCCGGCGTTGCACAGATTTACGCTGAGGGCGTTGCGCTCAACCGGGCGGTGTCCAGCGAGATCCCGGCGCGCGGGAATCGGACCAGCAGCGCATCGCCCATGGCGGCCGCCGGGGTGAGGACTCCATGAAGCTCTGGCAGCTTGTCCCGATCCATTGCCAGCGCCAGCCCGCACTCCCCCAGCATCGCAGCGGTGGCCTTGTAGCCGGGATCTCCGCTCTGGGACATGGTCGCCACGTAGCGGGCACCGGTGCTGGTGGTGGTGTAGGTCTCGACCCGGTAGTGGCCGTTCTCACGGACCTCCTCGCTGGGGCCGGTACCGGGCTTGGGTGCCACCCGGTCGACCAGACCGCGCGGCAGGAACCGGAACAGCCGGTAGCCCAGCGACGCGGTGGCGTTGGTGACGGCGGTGGTGACCGCGGCGACCACCGGTGCGGTGATCGAACGGCCGGTGCCCATGTATTCGGCGTAGCGGAATCGCCGGCCGTAGGCGTAGTCGAGGAGGGCGTTGCTGCGGCGGACGATACGGGTGTTGTAGGGCGCCATCACGAACCCGCCGGCCCAGGACCCGGCCAATTCCGGCGCGATGTCGCGGCCGCGCCGCAACGGCAGGTCGGGCTGCGGGCCGAATTCGGGTTCGGCGCCGCGGTCCTGCGTCAGGGTGTAGGGGTCCTCGAGCATCTTGCGGACATCGGCGTCGGCGGACGCCGTACGCATGAGTTCGATCATCGAAGCGATGGTGCCGCCGGACACGCCGCCGGCGAAGTCGCGCAGTACGTAGTTGGTGTCCAGCAGATCGCCTGCGTTGTCCTGGCGGGCGCGGCTGAACAGCGCGTAGACGGTCATGTCGGAGGGCACCGAGTCGAACCCGCAGGCGTGCACGATCCGCGCCCCGGTGTCGATGGCCTGCTTATGGAAGTCGTCGATGCTCTGCCTGACGAACGTCGCCTCGCCGGTGAGATCGCAGTAGTCGGTGCCGGTCTTGGCACAGGCGGCGACCAGGGGTAGCCCGTACTTGGCGTACGGGCCCACCGTGGTGATCACCACCCGGGTGCGGGCCGCCATTTCCTCCAGGGAAGCCGGCGAGGAGGCGTCAGCCTTGATGATCGGCCAGTCCCCGGCCGCCTCGCCCAGAGTGGCCCGGACGGCTTCCAGTTTCTGCGGTGACCGACCTGCCAGCGCAATGCGGGCGTTCCCGCCGGCTTCGGCCAGGTACTCGGCGGTGAGCTTGCCGACGAAGCCGGTCGCCCCGTAGACGACGATGTCGAATTCACGCTGGGTCATCAGGTCAACTTACCGCCCGAAAATAAAGGCCCTCGTCCCAAACCGGGACGGGCCGTTCGATAGCGGCGAATAATAAGTCCGTGGACGGGGGCTTGATCGGCCGCGAACGAGAACGCGAAGCCGTGCATGCGCTGCTGGGCGAAGCGCGCGGACGTCCTGCGGTGCTGATCTTGGACGGCGATCCCGGCATCGGCAAGACGACGCTGTGCCGCGACGCGGCCGCCACGGGCGCCGCGTCGGGTTTTGCGGTGTTGAGCACCTGCGGCGCGGCCGCGGAGGTGTCCCTCGCGTGGGCGGCGCTGACCGATCTGATTGCGGGCCTGGGCGACTCAGTGCTGTCGGGGTTGTCGCCGTTGCATCAGCAAACTCTCCAGGCGGTCCGGACAGGACAGCAGCAAAGTGGTTGCGACGAAAGACTCGTCGCGACTGCCTTCTGCGCCGCCCTGGAACAATTGAGCAATCGGCAACCGGTTCTGATCGTCATCGACGACGCTCAGTGGCTGGATGAGCCCAGTTCCCGCGCAATGGGATTCGTGATGCGCCGACTCAACGGTCCGATTGCGTTTCTGGTGGCCTACCGCAACGCCGAACTCGGCGGCATGGACCGATCCTGGGTGCACCCCCCCGATCCGCGGGCTCTGACTCGACTGACTGTGGGGCCGATGAACCCGGGCGACCTGAGAACGCTGGTCGCCGCCCGGCAGGGGCAAATTCCACAGCGGTCCGCGATGGAGCGGATCTACACCGTTTCAGCCGGAAATCCCTTCTACGCCCTGGAATTGGCGCGCTTCTTCGGATCCAGGGACGGTGACGTGCTTGCTTCCCTCCCCCCGACACTCTCCAGCCTGGTACGCGATCGCATCGGAGCGGTAGACCGGGCCGGCAATGAGGTCCTGGTTGCCGCAGCCGCCGCCATGGAACCCACTGTGGAAATCGTCGCGGCAGCCACCGGCCGAACGCCCAAAGAAGTCGTCGACATCTTGGAGCCGATGGAGAGCCGGGGCGTCCTGGCATTCGACGGGGCGCGAATCCGTTTCACCCATCCACTGATCGCATCCGGGATATACACCGGCGCCGACCCCGCGGTACAGCGCCGGGCCCACGGCCGTCTGGCTGATGCGGTCGCCCACCCCGAACAGCGAGCCCGGCATCTGGCGTTGAGCAGCCCGCACGCCGATGCCGCCACTCTTGCGGCACTCGACGCTGCAGCCGAAAGCGCTGCTGCCAGAGGGGCGTTCAGCACCGCTGCCGAATTGACCAGGCTGGCCCTCCGGCTCGGCGGGCAGGACCCGATGCGCCAACTGCGAGCCGCCGACTACCACTTTCGCGCCGGAGCCCTCGATGAGTCCGAGGCATTCGTCGCACCGATCATCGATGACCTACCGAGCGGCTTCCTGCGCGCTGTCGGTCTGCTGCTGCTCGCCGCGGTGCGGGGCTATCGAGACGGGATCGTCAGCGCGATTGAGTTGTTTGAGCGGGCGGAGGCGGAAGCCGAGGACTTTATGCACGCTCAGGCTCTACTGCCGCTGGCGCTGGCGACCGGGATCGGCGGTGACATGGCGACTGCCGTGGACCACGCACGGCGCGCCCGCGAGGAGGCGGACACGGCGGGGTTACCCCAACTACGAAGCCAGGCCCGGGCCCTCTGGGTGTACTTGAGCTTCATCTATGGGCTGGGAACCGACTCCGAGACGCTGCGCGCCGCGAAGGATTCCGGCGAGGGCGATCCCACGATGCCAGTCGAACTTCAGCCAGCGGCGGTCTACGCCATGCACTGCGCATGGACAGGCCGACTCGAGGAGGCTCGGACCGGGATGACCGAGGTTCTGCGCCGTTGCGCCGAACGTGGCAATGAGGTGAACGTCCTGGTGTGCAACGCGCTGCTGACATCGATCCACGTTGCGCTCGGCCACTACGACGAAGCTGACCGAACCGCCGCGGAAGCCGTTGCGCGCGCAGACCAGATCGGCGGACTGCTCCCCGTCATGACCGCCCAGACCGCGGTGGCCGAGGTGGCCGCCCGGCGGGGGCGTGTCGAGGATGCGCGGGAAGCCGCAGAACTGGCCGTAAAACGGGCCTCCGCCGCCGGACTTCGGTACCACGTCCGCTCGCCGCTGATGAGTCTGGCCTTCGCCCAGGTGTCCGAGGCCAGCTACGACGATGCCCTGCGGACCCTGGCCCCGTTGTTAGCCGATTTCGATCCCGCCCACGACACCGAGATCGTCGCGGGCGGGTGGATTCCGGATGCCGTGGAGGCACTGACCGCCACCGGACGCGTCGACGACGCCGAGCGATTGACCGCGGCGTTGGAGACCAACGGCGCGCGCTATGCCCGGCCGTGGATGCTGGCCGTCGGTGCGCGATGCCGCGCATTGGTCCAGGCCGCCAGGGGCGATGTCGACGAGGCAGTTGAGAGTGCTGAGCGCGCGATGGAGGCCCACGACCGGCTGCCGATGCCCTTCGAGCGGGCCCGCACTCAACTGCTAGTGGGCGAACTGTTGCGCCGCCGCCGCCGTATCGCCCCCGCCCGGATCAACATCCAACAAGCGGTCATGACGTTCGAGGAGATAGGCAGCCCGCTGTGGTTGGCGCGAGCGCAGAGCGCGCTGAGGCGGTTCGGGGCGGCTCGTACCCGTGACGTGCTCACCGACTCCGAGCGCCAGGTAGCCGAGCACGCGGCGGCCGGGCGTACCAACAAACAGATCGCGGCGGCCCTGTATCTGTCGACCAAGACGGTCGAGATGCACTTGTCCAACGCCTATCGCAAGCTCGGTATCAGGTCGCGGGCCCAACTGGCTGACGGGTTGCGCACCTGCAGGCCGTCGGCGATCTCTGCGAATGCAACGCCCGGCGACACCAGCTGAATCGAGCCGGACGAGGTCAAGGCACACAACGACCCCGACGGCGGCAAACGGTGCTGCTGGTCGTGATTCGCAATCCCGAAGCTGTACTTGCCGAGGGTGGCTCCGAGATAGGCGAAGTCGATCCCGTTGACACACAGTCGGCTTGTCACGAAGTGCACGTAGTCGACCGGTGCATAGAAATAACGCCCTGCCGTAAGGTCGCCGTGCGCGGTCCTGCTGTACGACCACAGGCGGCCGTCGGGAAGCAACAGTTGCAGGTAGCCGTGGTCTGATTCGAGCAGGAACCCCTCCGGCGACTGGCGTTTCAGAAATTCCAGCGCAGCCGAACCGTATCGGATCCGCCGCGGCGATCGACTGCCGGCGAGTTTGACGGCCAGGTGTCGGAGACGATCGCCCAACTCCTCCGGAGCGCTCTGGCACCGACGGGCATTGGGCTCCGGTCCGTCGACGGACTGGAGACCATATCCGGCACCGGCGCTCAACGCCTCCGACAATTTCACCGCAGATCCCTCCCGCACCGTCAGCCAGGAAGGTGGACCCGCCCGGACCTCTCGACGAAAGCAAACGGGCGCGGCGACCGATACAGGGATTTCCCTGGAAATTCGCTGATCAGAGCAGGTGGGCGGCTCAGCGGCCCTTGGTGACGGCCGAGCAGACCTTGCCCCAGTCCACCAGGCCCAGTGGGCCGCGGCCCATCCCCTGGCACTTCGATGCGGGCTGCGCACCGCCCGGGGTGCCCGCGGACACCGAGAAGGCCTGGCCGACGGACCCGCCGGCCTTGCCGCACGACGGCCAGGCGCCGATGCCCTGGGTGCGCAGCACGTTCTCGGCCACCCGAATCTGCTCCTCGCGGGAGGCCTGATGCGGCATTCCGGTTCCGCCGTTGGACTTCCAGGTAGCCGGGCTGAACTGCAGGCCGCCGTAGTAGCCGTTGCCGGTGTTGATGGCCCAGTTGCCGCCCGACTCGCATTTGGCGATCGCGTCCCAGTTCACACTGTTCGCGGCCGCCGTACCGCTGCCCAGTGCGAGCGCGGCGAAGGCGGCAGCGAAGGCGAGGGCGACGAGAGTGAGGATTCTGCGGACAATGCTCACTGGTGGACCCTTCCCTGGTGCGCGGTTGTGATGTGGATCGCGCGGCGAAGGGCGGTTGTTACAGGAGCGAAATAAAAAAGGTGGCGCCGGAATGCTCCGGCGCCCCCTCTAAGAACTTTTTCGCGTCAGCCGAGCCCGCCGCAGGACGGCCAGGCGCCGATACCCTGCGTACGCAGCACGTTCTCCGCCACCCGGATCTGCTCCTCGCGGGAGGCCTGATGCGGCATGCCGGTTCCGCCGTTGGAGGACCAGGTGGACGGGCTGAACTGCAGGCCGCCGTAGTAGCCGTTGCCAGTGTTGATGGCCCAGTTGCCACTGGACTCACACGCGGCGATGGCGTCCCAGTTGACGCTGTCGGCGTTAGCGGTGCCAACACCCAGAACAATCGGTGCGACAGCCATCGCGCCGGCGACCGATGCCACCTTGAGGGCCGTTCCGAAATTGCGGACGTTCTTCAACAATCTTTCCTTTCGCCGCGCGCGCGCCATATCCATCGCCAGATCCCTGGAATCCGGATTTCAGTTCGTGCCGTCTCGGTCTGGCACGACAGCGGTGCTCGCACTCGCATTTCTTGCAGCGCGGACCCGCTCACACGCAGGGTTTCTAATCTGGAATTGTTTGGCCTTTTCAAGTGCCGGGTAGAACGGTACGGGAGTTTGTCGTGGCACGTCACGTCAATGACATGGCAATTTCGCGCAAATAACGGCTTTATCACGAGCGCAGTAATGCCGGAGTCACCGCAGGTCGGCACGGCGTGTCAGACAACGCCCCTTGGTGACGGGCCCGTAATTTATGTGATGCAAATCACACCGCGATTGTGAACGGGCACACAGCGATGCAATTCACATAAATAACATTAGTCACATCAATAACATCGCCCGGCTTCAATCCAGATCCGCGGGGCTGTTGAGGTTGGTCAGTGCACGCCCGTCGGGCAACTCCACCCGCTGGGTGCGCACCGAATCCGTCAACGCCCGCATGCTGCGCCTTCCCGAGGCAACGAGGTCCTCGGCACGATGGGCCAGCCCGGTCCGGTAGATCCCCGCAAGGTAGTGGTCCCGACCGTCCCAGGGCAACACGACGTCGGCGCCGCGCTGGCGGGCGAGGAGGTCGATCAACTCTTCCGACAGATACGGCATGTCGACGGCGCTGACGAAAGCCCGGTCGAGACCGGCGGCCGCTGCCGCCCGCAGGCCCCGGCCGGTAGCCGCCAGGGGCCCGACACCGCGGGCTTCGTCCCGAATGATCTGAACATTCAGCGGCGGCAAGGCCTGCCCTGGTCCAGCGACCACAAGCACCGGGCTGCACCGTCGGGCCAACACGGCCACGGTGTGCTCGACCATGGTGAGCTGCGGCTCCCCTGGGTGCGGCATGGTGGCCTTATCCCGGCCCATCCGCCGCGATGCGCCCCCGGTCAGAATCACCGCCGCCAACGGGGTGGCGCTGGGACCGCCCGGCGGCAACGGCCTAGTCCACGGTCCAGGTGTCCCGGCCACGCAGCAGCGCCTGGAGCGCCACGCGGTCGTGCGGGGCGGCGGCGCGGGCCGCAGCCACCTGTTCGCGGGCGCCGTCGTCGTAGCTGGGCCGGGCGACCTGCCGGAAGATCCCCATCACAGTGTGGTCCAGGTTCTGGTCGCTTAGCCGCGACAGCGCGAAGGCGTAGGCCGGGTTGTCCGACTGCGCGTCGTGCACCACGATCTCCTCGGCCGACACCTCGGCGGTCTTGGCCACCTCCAACCCGAATCCGGACTGCACCACGCAATACTCGCCGTCGGCCCCGAAGGTGATCGGTTCGCCGTGCCGAACCGGGATGACCCGCTCCTCGGCGCCCTCCTTGCGGAGGACGTCGAACGATCCGTCGTTGAAGATCGGGCAATCCTGCAGGATCTCCACCAACGCCGCGCCGCGGTGCGCCGCCGCGGCCCGCAATACCTCCGAGAGGCCCTTGCGATCGGAGTCCAGCGCCCGGCCGACGAAGGTCGCCTCCGCGCCAAGGGCCACCGACACCGGGTTGAACGGCTGGTCGAGGGACCCCATCGGGGTGGACTTGGTGATCTTGCCGACCTCCGAAGTGGGCGAATACTGCCCCTTGGTCAGTCCGTAGATCCGGTTGTTGAACAGCAGAACGGTGATGTTCACATTGCGCCGCAGGGCGTGGATCAGATGGTTTCCGCCGATCGACAACGCATCGCCGTCACCGGTGACCACCCAGACCGACAGGTCGGGGCGGGCCAGCGCCAAACCAGTGGCAATGGTCGGCGCCCGACCGTGGATGGAGTGGAACCCGTAGGTCTCGAGATAGTAGGGAAAGCGACTTGAACAACCGATGCCACTGACGAAGGCGATGTTCTCCCGCCGCAACCCCAGTTCCGGCAGGAAGTTGCGGATGGTGTTGAGGATGACGTAGTCACCGCACCCCGGGCACCAGCGCACTTCCTGGTCACTGGTGAAGTCCTTGGACTTCTGCTGCACCTCGGTGGTCGGGACCCCCGCGGTCTTGGGCAGCCCCAGATCGGTTCCGATCAGGTCAGTCATGCGTCGATTCCCGTCTCCGCGGTCACGGTCGCCGCCGCGAGCCTGGCGAATTTCGCCTTGTCCCTTTCGGTTTCGTTCAGGGTTCCGTCGAGAGCCGCGTCGATGATCTCCTCGACCTCGTCGGCCCGGAATGCCATGCCGGCAACCTTGGTGACGGATTGAACGTCCACCAGATACCGTCCGCGCAGCAGCAGAGCGAGTTGGCCGAGGTTCATCTCCGGCAGCACCACCTTCGGATACCGGGCCAGCACGTCGCCCAGGTTCGCCGGCAGCGGGTTGAGGTGCCGCAACTGGGCGTGTGCCACGTTCACACCGCGGCGCCGGGCGCGCCGGCAGGCCTCTCCGATCGGGCCGAAGGAACTGCCCCACCCCAACATCAGCAAGTCCGCATCGCCGGTCGGGTCGTCGACCTCCAGGTCCGGTACCGCGATCCCGTCGATCTTGGCCTGCCGCAGCCGGACCATCAGGTCGTGGTTGTCGGGCTGGTAGGAGATGTCACCGGACCCGTTGGCTTTCTCCAACCCGCCGATGCGGTGCTCGAGGCCGGAGGTGCCGGGGACCGCCCACTGCCGGGCCAGGGTCTCCGCATCCCGCGCGTAGGGAGCGAAATCCTCGCCGGGCCGGGCGAAGCCGGGGTCGATCGGCGCGAACTCGCCGACGTCGGGGATGCGCCACGGCTCGGACCCGTTGGCGATTGCTCCGTCGGACAACAGGATCACCGGGGTGCGGTAGGTCAGC
>CAZRFC010000103.1:0-6773 GCA_964598975.1 uncultured Mycobacterium sp.
CACCCCTGAATAATACCGAACATGCAGTTAACTAATTGCGTGACACACCACTAGTGGCCACTGGAGCCCACGCCAAAAGCAATTACTCAACGGTTGCGGTTCGGCCGGTTACCCGGTGAGCTGGTTTCGTCACTTGACGGTACTGGGTCGGCGTCCACGGGTGGTCTCCGCAAGCAGAGGCATACCTTTAGGTCGCTGCAATCCCCTAAAACACCTGGTTACGGTTGTGGGGTTGGTCTTGGCGTAGGCAACAGTCACGGTCACGTCGGCCTTCGCCGATTCTGCCACCGCTCTGATGATGGCTACCCTGGTGGTGTCTTGGTCGGGCCCCGATGATCCTGGAGCGGCCCTGAGAGCCTGGTTGCGCGATTACGCGCGGGACCATTCGCGGCGCGGGTTCCGCTCGGCTTATCACGATGCTCGTGGCGAGGGCTGGATCGTCAATAACAAGAAGATTCAACGACTTTAGCGCGAGGATGGTTTGCGGGTTCCGCAACGGCGACGCCGCGCGCGCCATGGAATCTCAACCGCGGCGGCGGTGGCTGCGAATCGCCCGGATCTGTTGTGGGCGGCGGACTTCCAGTTCGATGTGACCACCGACGGCTGACCGATCAAGAGCGTCTCGATCGTGGACGAACACACCCGCGCAAGTCTCGGAGGCCTGGTGGAGCGCCACATCACCGGGGAGGACCTCACCGAGGAGTTGGACCGTATCGCCGCCGACCGAGGCGCCTATCCTCCTGTTCTACGCAGGAAGAACGGCCCGGAAATAGCCTGTGCGGCAATGGCGGCCTGGGCGCAGACGAAGGTGGGATTGAGTGTCATCCCGCCGGGTGAACCCTGGCGCAACGGCTACATCGAGTCGTTCAACTCCCGCGTCCGCGATGAATGCCTCAATATCAACAGCTTCTGGTCCCTGGCCCATGCCCGGGTGGTCATCACCGATTGGAAACACGAGCAGACCATCACCTGACGGCACTCCTCGCTGGGCTACCTACCACCGACCGTTTACGCTTCGACCTGCACCCACCGATAAGTGGCCCGGGCCCTGCTTCTCAGGTCTTTTCATCGTCGATTCGTCTCACGGCGTAGGTCACTTTGTCGGCTCCGGTCCGCAACTGTTGGGCCAGCCAGGCCCTAGCGTCGCCGACACATCAGCAGTAGCAGCGCCGAGGCGCCTCCCGCTTTCAGTCGGCTGAGGCAGCTCACGATGCCGCGATTGGCAGCGGGGCGACACTGGGGGCCGCAGCAGGGCCGTAGTGACTTTGCACCACGCGGGAGCGCCTGCGCTCACCCCAGTGCTGCACCCATTCCCGACCGAAGGCTGTGCGGGTGAGTATCTGGTAGCGGACCAGATTCGCCGCGACCACTGGTATGGCCGCCACCGCTGGGGTGGGCGGGAGCTCGAGTTCCCGCATACTCTGCGCACCGAGGAAGAATCGCACCATGCTCAGCCGGCGGAAGCGTGCGTATGCGCCTCGAAGCCGCGAGAAGTTCTCAAAGTGCAGACCGCGCTCCGCGGTGATGATCGCATTCGCCAAATGCGGACCGGCGGGGGTCAGCGGCCCCTGGGTGAGCAGGAAGTGGTACTGAAGAACATCCTGGTCGCGTTCGTTATCCCGCAGGAAATCGTCGCCGACGCCCATCAGCCAACCCACGTATTTCCACAGGTGCATCACGGCAAGCGATTCGGTGTCGGTGACCCGAACACCGAGCCGACGCAGCCCGCGCAGCAGCACCGAGCTGAACAAGCCGAGGGTGAAACCCTGATCGGCCTGGTTGATCGGCAGCCCCCACTGTTCGGTGTCCCATTTTCCGTTGGTCTCGTACTGATGATTGATGAGCGCGTGCATCATTCGCACATGCACCGTGAGCCGAAACCCCTCGCCCGTGCGGCGCAATCCGTCGTTCTCGGTGACCGCTGTCGACCAGTGCACCGTCTCCCCCATTCGCCGAAGCGCCCCCCGCCCCGCGAACAGACCGGTTTTGACGAGCAGATCGGGCGGGCCGCCGAAGCGATAGCCGCCGATAAGGGACAGATCGGCCATGACATCTCTGACATTCGGCCCGTAACTGCGATAGGCCTTGGCGCCGGCGTTGATGAGGTCGAAGTCCACCCACTCGGGGGTGTCCTCCACCACGTCGAAGAACGCTCGCAACGCAGCCGGGCAATCGGGCACCGCATCAACCCCCGACGCGAGGGCGGCGTTGAACTGGCCCATGGTCACCCGGGCCGGATCCGTTGAGTCACGACGGATCGCGGCCACCAACGCCGCGGCCGGCTCGTCCCGTTCCATCAACGCCCGACCGATCCGATCCAACAGACGCCGATCGGGCACGGTGATGCCGGTCGAGCGCTGCAGGGGAAGCCCGATCCGGCGGTTGCGGGCTTCGTCAGCCATGAACCGCCGCGGAAAGCGGTTGTCGGCAGGAAGACTGGTTACACGCTGCTCCACGGCTGGAAGAGTAATCCGGACACCACCCGCTCAGGTCGGGAATTAGGCCGGTGAGCCGTTCGCGCGGTGAACCAGCCACCGCAGGATGAGCGTGGTGACGTCGGCCCCGTTGCGAGAGAACAACCAGACCGGGGAACGTCCCGGGGAGGAGCCTCAGGCGAACACGCCGACGCTCTTACACCACTCCACGGGACGTGACCGTCCACGGAACTTGACCGGCCGCAGGGGTCAACCGGCGCCGAGCATTGTCACGCGACCAGCCAGTAACCTCCACCACCTGATCCAGAAGCTGACCCTTTTCCGCCTTCGAAGCCTTCACATAAGCCTTGGCGAACCTCGCGGTGCTCTCGGCACGCGACGATATCGACAGCCCACTCTCCATACCTGGCGAGCATCCACCGTTTCGCGGGCATTCTTACGTGATGCACCGAGGGCGTTTCGCTGCACTTTTCGTGATGCTTACCGACACCTTGCGGCGCCCTCAGAACGTCATTACGATTAGTGCGCTGATCTGCCGCCGCGCCAGCCTGAGGACGTTGACAACGAGGGGGACGTCATGACTATAACGTCGCTAAAGGGGATCGTCTCTGACCGGGAATGGAACACCCGGGTGGAACTCGCGGCGGCGTACCGGATGGCGTACCACCTCGGCTACGAATTATCCGATTTCGGGCATTTATCGGCGCGTGTGCCGGGCGAGCCCGAAGCGATCCTGCTGAACCCGTTCGGTTTGACCTTCGACGAGATCACCGCGTCAAGCCTGGTGAAGGTCAATAAGGACCGGAAGATCCTCATACCCAACGGGTACGACCTCAACCAGGCGGGTTTTAATCTGCACGGCGGGATCCTCTTCAACGAGCCGTCGATCAATTCGGTGATGCACGTCCACACCATCGATGGCGTCGCCGTCGGCTGTCAGAAGAGCGGCTTCACGCCGATCAGCCAGGACGCGGCGTCCATCTACCACCTCGTTCGCTACCTCGACTACGACGGCGTCGTGATCCTTCCAGGCGAAGGGGAGGCATGCCTGAAAGTGATGGACGGCGTCGGACGGATCGTCGTCTTGAGAAACCACGGCACGCTGACCGCTGGGGCCTCGGTCAGCGAGGCGTTCTACTACTTGTATTTCTTCGAGAAGAGCTGCCAGGAATTGACCGCCGCCATGAGGTCGTCCGACGAGAAGACCTATATCACCGGAAAAGTTCTGGCCGAGGTACCCGCGCAGATGCAGGTCGTCCTTGACGGCCTGGAAAAGATCGCCGGTAACTCCGGCAAGAACGCAATGGAACAAGTATTCGACGGTTTCGCCCGTCGCGCGAAGCGTCTGTACCCAGACCTGGAGTCGTAGGTGTGGGCAATTTCGGCGACTTCCAGTATGGCATCTACGCCGCCGACATTGTGCTTGAGACCCCTACGCGGCTAACCTCAGGCGGCGTCTGCCCCGCCTGTAGGTTCTCATCTCCTGTGTCATACCGCGAACCCCTTGATGAACGCCGGTGGATTCACTGATGACGCGCAGTTGATCATCCGTAAGACGGAATACCCAGCGATCCGGGTGCCTGTCCTTTGGCAATACGGATCCGAGCGCCCGACGGAACTCACTCCAAGTCACGTCATAGCGGTGCGCGAGTATCTCCAGCCCGGAGTCGATCGCTTCACCGGCGATCGGTTCTGATCGTGAGGGAAGGGTTCGTACCGCCACTGCGCCGCCGGACTACGACCTGGGCAGCGTTGTTGGCCTGTGGGGTGGGGCCATCGCAGCAGCTGGGACGGCCTTCAGAAGACTGGGGCGGCCTCCCAGGCAGCAGCTCCGGTTTGTCTCAACTCGTTGTCCTATTGGACAACGGGTGGACATTTGGGATGAGAATCGGACACGCAACGTGAGAACCTACAAGCCAGCCTGTAGGTTCTCAAATTCCCCTTCATTTTGCGGTCTTCCGACCTGCGCTTATTCCGTATGTCTCACGCCGCTTCATGCATGGTTTGTCTCACGGATCGCTTCATTTCCTAGGGATCACACTGATTGGCCCATATCTGGCACCGTGTCGAGGCGAGGCTCTCAGATCAGATGGAGGATCAATCCCCCTACTGCTAATCGCCCTACGCGACAGCACTCGCAGCGACGATGCTGTCAATAACCGCTGCAGGCAGTTGCGACCGTAGGTGGGAGCCGTCGTTCTCAAGGAAATTCAAGAGAAGCGTTGGCTTTTCAGGGGATCCAAGGGGTACGGGTTCGCGTCTGCGCCATCCTCTTGCCGACGCCGCTTTGATGGCAGAGAGATAGGTCGCATCGCTCATTCGACCAAGTGTCTTTGCGCGCATCAGAAGCGCCGCGATTGATGTCTGCCACCGTTCCTTGAGCAAGAACAACGCCTGCCAATCGATTGTCGTCGGCAGCTCATCTCGAATTTGATCGGCCGGCATAAGGAAAGCTGCCGCAAACTGGTGAGCTTGTGTCTCGACTTCCTTTACGCCCCAGATTGATTCACCGTGCATGACGATGTGCCCGAGTTCGTGAGCGCAGTCAAACCGTGACCGAGCGCGGTCGTTCTTGTCACTGCCGAGGACGACGATGGGGTGGTCGGAAAATGGTAGTGAAAAGGCATCGACGGCAGCGCTTTCCAGGGGGAGCCGAATCACGGCGATTCCGTGATTCTCTAGGAGGCTAACCATGTTTTCGATGGGGCCATCCGGTACTTGCCAGGCATCGCGCACCTCTTGCGCAATGTCTTCAATCTCCTGGGGGTCAGCGTTGAGGCCGCTCGGAGGCTTGTAAGGAACGGCAATTTCCGGGAACTGGCTCGATGCCGCAGCGGCGCTGGCTAAATCATGCGCCACGTGGGCGACCGAACGGGCGCGCCTTCGATCCGAGACGGCGGTGCGCCGCAGCGAACGAAAGAACCCTTCGTGGGTTTCCGTAATGGGCTGGAAGAAGAAGTTCACCGGCACAAGGAGTGTCTCGGCCAATTGGTTCAGCGAATCTGCACTCGGACGTGTCGACCCGCTCTCGAACTGACTGATCGCCGCCGGTGAGACACCTACCTGTGCTGCCAGTTGGGCTTGGCTGAGGCCCACTAGCTCACGAGCGACCCTGAGCCGTCCCCGCTCAAAACCGAGTTCGTCCATGACTCCTCTTAATCATCTATCAGCATTATGCACGCGCAGTAGGGCAATCTATGTGCGTTCGGCTGCCGAATTAGTGGCTGCTTTCCAGTGACGCTACCTATGCGGAAATGGGTGCTGTAATCTTAAGCTGACTCAGTAGGAGGGTGCCCACATGACCAACAAACGAATCGTCCAACGTCGTGACGACGGAAACTGGGAGGTACGGAAGCCAGGCGCTCAACGGGCCAGCGACGTAGTTGCGACCCAAGGTCAAGGTATCGAACGAGCCCGCGCCATCCTGGGTAACGCCGGCGGTGGAGAAATGCAAATCCGTTCCCGGCGCGGAACGATTCGAGCTCAGGACACCGTTGCTCCCGGCAATGATCCGCGCCGGTCGAAGGGCTAGGTCTTCTTACATGCGCGCTAGACCCACCTGCGTGGATGCCGCTCTCGCCTCCAATACGGTCGTCGGTCCAGGCGGCCAAACCCGCGCAGTGTCTGAACGCGTAGCCCGGAGGGTGTGGATCGCCGCGGGCGGGCGCTGCACCCTGTGCAACCGCTATCTGCTCGACGATGAGACCACCGGGCACGACGTGATGATCGGGCAGCTCGCGCACATCGTCGGCTGGTCGACCGCTGATGGGTCTCCCCGAGGCGCCGAAGACCTCGCCGTAGAACTGCGCAATGAAGCCGACAACCTCATGCTGCTCTGCTACGACCAGCACAGGGTCATCGACGAGAAGTCACTGTGGGACATGTACGACGCGGACACCCTGCGTGCGATGAAGCGCCGGCACGAGTCACGCGTACGTGACCTGACCGCGATGGGCCACGAGAGGTCGACGACGGTGCTCAGGGTGGTCGGCAATATCCATGATCAGGCGGTCGATTTGACCGATGCGCGCGTCCGAGAGGCCCTCTTCACCCGTAAGCGGTTCCCAGACTGGACCCTTCGTGGATCCGACGAGTACGAGGTTGATCTCCGGAAGCTGCCTGGTGAGCGCGACGGCGCTCCCGTCTACTGGGACTCCGTACATGCCTCCCTTGAGGAGAGACTCGGCCGCCTGCGGACGTTGGTCGCGAAAGGCAGCGTTACCCACCTATCGGTTTTCCCGCTCGCCCGCATTCCCGTGTTGATCCTCTTGGGGTCGTTTCTCGATGACACCGTGCCCGTCGAGATCTTCCCGAAGCGGCGCGACGGCGATGAAGGCT
>CAZRFC010000103.1:6783-11762 GCA_964598975.1 uncultured Mycobacterium sp.
ATGAAGGCTGGGGATGGGCCTCTGCCGCTGCCGACGTCAGGTTCTACTTCGCCCAGGTCCGCAGCGGAAGCGACCGCACCAAAGTGGCATTGCTGGTCTCGGTGTCCGGCTCAATAGACCAAGATCGGCTCCCCGAAGAGATCGACGACGACTACACGATCTACGAACTAAGGCCGGCCGACATCTTGCCTGCCCCTGGACTCATCGGCAGCGCGGAATCACTGGACGCTTTCAGCCGATGCTGGCGCGAGGTCCTGGCAACCGTCGAGGCGCAGCATCCCGGCGTACAGGCGATCCCGACGTTCTCTGCAGTACCCGCTGCCGCGGCCGTCAGTATGGGACGCCACCTTATGCGTGCCGCCCACCCGCCGTTGCTCATCTACGACCGCGTAACCGGCAGCGCTACTCACAAATTCACGACATCGACATCCAAGACCGGTCACTGAAGGGGCTCTTATGACGGCTATGACGATGAATCCCCTCTCGGCCCTTCTCGCCGGAGCGGTGGAACAGCTGGACTTTCCCCAGTCTCTGCAGAAGCTCGTGGTGGCGCGCTACCAGGACGTCGGCCAGTTCCTCGCCGACAACGGCGACGACGCGTGCACCGTCTACCCGCAAGGAAGTTTCCTGCTCGGCACTGCCATCAACCCCCCACAGCAGACCGAGTACGACATCGACCTGGTGTTCCGCGAAGGGATTTCCAAGGAGGAAACCTCTCAGGCCGACTTGAAGGAGCGCGTAGGCGGATTGCTCGAGGCCTACTACAACTACAAGTTCGGGTCCGACGACGCACCCAATGCCTTCTTCGAGAAGCGCCGCTGCTGGACCCTCTCATACCCCAGTGAGGGGTTTCACCTAGACGTGCTGCCCGCAGTCATCGACGCAGAGTTTCGTAAGTCGCCCAACGGGATCCTGCTCACCGACACCAAGTTGAGGCCATGGCAGCACGCCAATCCCAAGGACTACGCAACCTGGCTCCGCGGCCAGTCCGAGGAGATGCGACGCAAGATCGCCGCTACCGCCCGCGCGGAGAACGTCGCCGACGTCCCCAACTGGGCAGTGCGCTCAACACTGCAGCGCCTAGTCCAGGTGCTGAAATGGCACTGCTACCTCGCCTTCGCCGACGACGTCGACAACCGACCCCCGTCGATCTTGATCACCACGCTCGCCGCACACGCCTACCGCGGCCAAGACGACCTCGGCACGGCGCTCCTCGAAGTAATCGAGGACATGCCCGACTTCATCGCCAAGTCCGATGGGCAGTGGTTGGTCCTCAACCCCGCGCAGCCTAAGGAGAACTTCGTCGACAAGTGGAACGAACCCGAGACCGCGCATCGACGACAAGCTTTCGAGGGTTGGCTTCGCCGTATTCAGCAAGACATCGAAAACGCAGGCAGCGCAGAAGGTTCGGGCCTGGATGTCCTCGTTGACCGCCTCAGCAATTCATTCGATCGAAGGGTGCTCGCGAAGTCAGCAGCCAATTGGGGACGCACCACCGTCCACCTGAGAGGGCAGGGAAAATTCGGAATGACCTCCGGCACTGGCGCTCTGGCAATCAGCTCAGCGCGCCCCACCCCAGCGCACGGGTTCTACGGCCGTGGCCAGGCCTAGTGCATGGTTGAACATCAGTCAGCAGGCGTTTGCCATCCATAGCGTCCTTCCAGACGCGACGGTCACGCTCAGGGAGGGCAGACGCCTGACCATGACCGCCGACCTTCAGCCAACACCGATGTCCCGTTTCTACAGCATCAAGATTGATTACAACCTCGGGTTGTCGCCGGAAGTCTGGGTCGTCACTCCGAAACTGCAGCTACACCCCAAGGCCGAAGAACTGCCTCACACGTTCCCAGGGGACAAGCTGTGCTTGCACCTTCCGGGCGAGTGGTCGCCCGTTATGTACATCGCCCAAACGACGGTGCCGTGGACTAGCGAGTGGCTGTTCTACTACGAGATCTGGCTCATCACCGGAAACTGGCATGGTGGCGGCCACGGAGAGCCGAGTGGGGATCAACCGCTGTCTGCGAGGGAGAGCAATGGGTGCGGCGACGGAGACTGACGAACTCGTGGCCTGGTCGACATTGGAGGGCGAGGAGTGGCCGACCTTGCTTATCGGCAACGGCCTGAGCATTAATATTTGGAGAAAATTCGGGTACCCCGAATTACGCGCACAGGCCCGGCTAGATAATTCTGCGGCACAACTATTTTCAGATTTGGGCACGGCAAACTTCGAGGAGGTCCTTGAGAGCCTCTGGCACGCTGAGCGAGTCGCGGCGGCACTAAGCCTGGATGCGCAAGCGATCAGCGAGCTCTACTCGCACGTACGAGGCGAACTCGTTCAAGCAATACAACGTGTACACGTTAAGTGGAACAGCATCCCTTCGACCAACCTTGGTCTAATAGCTGCTGCACTCGACAAGCACAGTGCCGTTTTCACGCTTAACTATGACCTGATCACGTACTGGGCGTTGATGAACAGCCTTGGCACAACCGAGATCGTGGACTTCTTCTGGAACAACCCGTTTAGTCCATCGGACACTCGAACCGCGTCGGCATCGGCTACCCGACTGCTGTTCCTGCATGGTGGCATCCACCTGTGGCAAGACACGGTAACCGGTGCGACGGGGAAATGGAAAAATCAGCAGCCAGGAGGGCTTCTCTCCCAATTCGGCGAAGTGCTCGCTTCGCACCCCGATCGCATTCCGCTCATTGTCAGTGAGGGACGGAGCGAAGAGAAAATGCGCGCTATCCGCCGGTCGGACTATCTGTCCTTCGCATACCAAGAGCTCTCTGAAAACACCTCTCCCACAATCATATTCGGTGCAAGTTTCGGGCCGCAAGATGACCACATCGTTAAGGCGCTAAGGAAAGGCGCCGGACGTCGAATCGGCATATCGATCTTCCCTTTCGGCGATCCGGCTGAGGTTGTCGCCGCGAAGGCCACCTACCGCGCGAAGCTGCCGGATCAAGATCTCCAGTTTTTCGATTCCACTACCCATCCTCTGGGTGACCCTGGACTGCGGATCACCGGCACTTGAGGGCCACTGCTTTGAAATACTTTGCGGCCAACAGTTGGCCGAACAACCGGCTCGCCGATACCCACCAATCCGCCCACTCCGATGGAGCCGGGCACCCCGGCGGACATTGCAGAGTCACCGTTGCCAAAACAGGCAGCCCGTCGCCGAGCATCGCCGGATCGACCACACAACGCCATTGCGTAGGGCACGGTCAGAGAGGTGGCAAGTCGATGAGTGCGCGACAAATTTCGGCTTCGAGTTCGGTGGCGTGCTTCCGAACCACGTTACCGTCGAGAGACTCGGCACTTGGCTTGTCCAGGCCGTGAATTCACCGCAGAGCCTAGCCAGGAGACCTCGGTGAGCAGACCGATGCGCCTTTGCTGCCCGCTGTAGACGGAGGACTGCCTTTCAAGAGACTCCACGAGGCGATCTGCGGCAGGCGCGGGGGCTGTTCATCTCGATCTTCGCCCTGCGGAAGTGCGGTCATGAGTGCATCTGGCGTGGACCGCTCAGAGTCACGTACAGGTCGATCCATCCCGCTCCGCGTGCACCTGGACCCGAGGGGCTCATGGTCTCTCGCTACGCTGCGCCCGTGCCCGCACCCGGCGCAGCGTTCAGCTTCACCACATCGAGGATGCCGACAATGCTGTCCACCTGCTCCTCGCTGAAGATCGCCTCCGGTCCGCGTGCGGTGAGGTCGGTGTAGGGGGCTTCGTAGAGCCGCGCCGGTTCGACGACCCCGTTGTGGGTGAGGTCGTCGATGATGAGGTTGATGAAGTGAATCTGGTTGGCGTTGAACGCCGTTCCGGCGAGGAAGTCTCCGAACGCCTCCGCTGCCGCCTCTCGGTCCAGGCCGACCAGGGACCGTATGAACAGGCCGAGGCCGTGCGCGTCCTCTGTGGCTTGGGCGATCGTGTGGTCGTCGCCAGCACCGCTGTCGATGAGCATCTGCTCCAGCGCGGCGAGGTCGTCGGGGGTCAGCGCCTTGTTGCGGCGCAGCCGCTGCAGGGCAATGTTGTCCTCGTGGGCCTTGAGGTAGGCGGCGGCCTTGGCGCGGAACCGCTCGATGTCGGTGCCGGGGGTGAACTGCGGCAGGTCCACCGTGACGGCTTCGGTCAACTCGTCCTGGATGTCGGTGTAGACGGGGTCCTTGCGGATCGTGTCGAGGAACTGCAGCAGCCCCCGCAGGCGGCGGCGGGCCACCTCGAGCATCGGCAAGGTGACGTCCACCCACCAGTCGTCGCCGGCGACTTCCTCCAGCAACTCGTGCTGGGCGACCACCGACGGGATGGTGTTCTTGCCGACCAGGCCCGCCGCGATCTGCTGGACGGTGTCGCGGATGCGTTCCATCGTCGCGGTGTCGCCCTGCAACTGGGCGAGTTGGCGGCGCAGGATCAGTAGGTCGAACCGTTTGGCGTCCTCGTCGCTGTCGACGTGTCCGGATGGCAGCCCGGCCAGGTTCTCGGCCACCTGCTCGGCGGCCTCGGGCGTGAGCTTCGACCACGCCGGCCATTGGGCGTACTGCTCGACGAGTTGGCGGTGCGGTCGGACCAGGAAGTTCTCCAGGGTCATTGCGGCGACGGTGGCGTGCAGCTGCCGGGCGACGTCCCAGCGCAGCCCTCCCTCGGTCTGCTCCCCCGCCCCTTCTGGCGTCTCGGCGTTGTCCCCTTTGTGGTCTGCGTCGAGGCGTGTGACCAGACCCACCCGGGTCTCGAACAGCCGCTGATTCAACGACTTCTGCGTCGAGCCCTCCGACCCCGTGGCGGGGCCGCCGAAGTATTCGAGATTGCCGCAGAAGTCGAAGACGTAGAAGTTCTCCTTGTCGCGGCCGGGCCCGAACAGCCCGGGGCGCAGCCGGGTGCCGCGGCCGATCATCTGCCAGAACTTCGTCTTTGACCGGACCTGCTTGAAGAAGACGAGGTTTACGACCTCGGGGACGTCGATGCCGGTGTCGAGCATGTCCAC
>CAZRFC010000104.1:0-578 GCA_964598975.1 uncultured Mycobacterium sp.
TGCGCTACCAAGCTGCGCCACAGCCCGTTGCCGGCCGCCGAGACGGCCAGCAGGTCGAAAGCCTACCGCAGACCCGCACCGCAACGAACCAGGGCACACCCACGTCGTGGTCGTAGCCCCTGGCATCGAGTGAGGCGTCCTGCAGACCGCCACACGCATTTTGTCTGCGTGGCGCCTCACTCGATGTAGAGGCTCACACCGACAACAGCCGATACAACCCGATCAGCCCGACCACCACGATCACCGCCCGCAGCGCCGCCGGGGACAGCCTGCGCCCGTAATGCGCGCCGAGCCAGCCGCCTATGAGCGAGCCTACGGCGATCAAGCCGACGACCGGCCAGCTGATCCGGTCGAAGGCCACCAGGGTGTAACTGATGGCAGCGACGACGTTGACCAACATGGCCAGCAGATTCTTCGCCGCGTTCATCCGCTGCACGTCCTCGGGAAGCAGCGCTCCCATCACCCCGATGAGTAGAATCCCCTGGGCCGCAGTGAAATAGCCGCCATAGATTCCGACCGCGAAGGTGCCCAAAACCAGTGCGGCCATCCGTGACACGGAGACATGTTCAGCCGATCGG
>CAZRFC010000104.1:588-11705 GCA_964598975.1 uncultured Mycobacterium sp.
GCCTGGATCCGGGGACCCGCGACCACCAGCAGCAGTGCGAGCACCAGCAGCACCGGCACTATCTGGGTGAACACCTTCTCCGGAAGATGCAGAAGCAGGAACGCCCCGATACCGGCGCCGACGACCGAGGCGGGAATCTGCCAACGCAACCTGGGCCACTGCCCGGATAGTTCTTTGCGATAGCCCCAGGTTCCCGAAACGCCGCCGGCCACCAGGCCGATCGCATTCGACATCGTCGCGGTCACCGGCGGATACCCCAAGGCCACCAGGGTCGGGAACGTGATCAGGGTGCCCGAACCCACCAGCGAATTGATCGCCCCGGCACCTACCCCGGCAAAGGCGATCAGGATCATGTGGGCCCACGACACCCCGGAAACCTAGCGCGGCACCGACCGATCTACTACTTCCCGCATGGAACCGGCAAACAGCCGGTTACCATCGGATTGGCACTTCAGCGCGGGAATGGGGGAAATCCATGCGCAGCAACCATACATGCGGGGCAATCCGGTCCGCAGCCACCGTCGTCACCGCCACTGTCGCTGCGGTCGCGTTTTCATTGGCTGCCTCCATCACCGCCGGTATCCAGCTACTGACCAGCACCCTGTTGGTGATGGGCGGCAACGACAACCCGGCCGGGCTGACGCCGAAGATGCAGCAGGAACTGGGCGGTGACCCTTGGTTTCCGGCACCGAACACCGACATCTTCAAGCCGGTCGGCACCTTCGGTGAAGGCTACGTCGACACCGAGAATAATCCGTTGTCGCCGTTCTACGGCTGGGACTTCACCCGTATCGAATGGCCGGCCGATATCAGCTTGCGCCAGCCTTACGAACCGGCACAGCAGCAGGGCGTCCACAACATCGACTGGGCGATCTACCAGACGCTGCCCACCCTGGCCGCCGGCGAGAAGACCGTCGCCTTCGGCTACTCCTCGAGTGCCAATGTGATGGTCCGCGAAATGCGGGCCCTGCAGAATCAGCCTGGTGGGGCCCCCGCCACCGATCAGCTTGAGTTCTTCCTCATGGGCAACCCCAACCGGCCCAACGGCGGCATCATGCAGCGCTTCCCCGGGTTGTACATTCCCTTCCTCGACGTCCGAATGGACGGCTCGACTCCGGTCGATACCCCCTACGGGACAACTGATGTCAGCTGGCAGTACGACGGCACTGCGGATTTCCCGCTCTACCCGGTCAACCTGCTGGCCGACGTCAATATGCTGCTCGGGGCATGGCTGCTGCACGGCAACTACTACCCCGCCGATATGAACGGCCCACGCGCGTTCCCGGACACCACCGTCGGAAACATCACCTACATCACCCTCAAACCGACGCGGCTGCCGTTGCTGCTGCCCCTGGACTACCTCGGATTCCCTCCAGCGCTGCTGGATCTCGTGGAACCGGCGCTGACCGTGATGGTCGAGTGGGGCTATGACCGCTCGATCAGCCCGGGCACGCCCACCAGGGCACGACTGATTCCGAGGGTCAACCCGATCAAGGCTGTAGCCGATCTGGCCACGGCCGTCGTCGAGGGCGTGCACGACTTCTGCGAGGACATCAAACCCGCAGCACGAATATCGACCACACCCACCGCGCCTGCCGCTGCCGCCCGCATCGCGAACACCGATCCCGCCCCAGCGCCACGCCGAATCGAGCGCAACACCGAGCCGCCGACAACCCCCAAGCGCGAGCACCCTCAGCGGGCCGGCAAGCCTGAAGCCCGGTCGGCCGCCGTCAAGGCCCCGCGCAGCGCAGCGGCCGACGCCCCGCGGCGATCGGCTCGCCGGGCGGCCTAGCGAGGCTTGAGCTTTCGTTTCTCCCGGACCCGTACGTTGATCCGGATCGGCGACCCGTCGAAACCGAAGGTCTCGCGCAGTCGGCGTTCCAGAAAACGCCGGTAGCCCGCCTCCAGGAAGCCGGAGGTGAACAGGACGAAGGTCGGCGGCCGGGCAGTGGCCTGGGTGCCGAACAGGATTCGCGGCTGCTTTCCGCCCCGCACCGGCGGCGGGGTCGCGGCGACGACCTCCTTGAGCCAGGTGTTGAGCTGTCCGGTCGAGATGCGCTTGTCCCAGGACTCCAGCGCGGTCTCCATGGCGGGCACCAGTTTCTGCACCGCCCGTCCGGTCATCGCGGAGATGTTGACCCGCGGCGCCCACTGCAACTGGTGCAGTTGGAGATCGATCTCCCGGTCAAGCAGGAAGCGACGGTCCTCGTCGACCAGATCCCATTTGTTGAACGCCAGGACGAGCGCGCGGCCGGCTTCGATGACCATCGAGAGCACCCGTTGGTCCTGCTCGGTGATCGGCTGCGACCCGTCGATCAGGACGATGCACACCTCTGCGGCATCGATCGCGCTGTGTGTGCGCACCGAAGCGTAGAACTCATGGCCGCTGGCCTGTCCGACCTTGCGGCGCAATCCGGCGGTGTCGACGAAACGCCATATCCTGCCGTCCAATTCGATCAATGAGTCCACCGGATCGACCGTGGTTCCGGCGACATCGTGGACCACCGACCGTTGTGAGCCGGCCAGGCGGTTGAGCAACGAACTCTTGCCGACGTTCGGCTTTCCGACCAGGGCCACCCGGCGCGGCCCGCCGCCCCTGGGCGCGGACTCCGACACTTCCGGGAGCGCGGCGATCACCTCGTCGAGCAGGTCGGCCACCCCTCGGCCGTGGATCGCGCTGATCGGGTGCGGCTCCCCCATGCCCAGCGACCACAGCGCGGCGGCATCGGCCTCGCCCTTCTCGTTGTCAACCTTGTTGGCCGCCAGGAAAACCGGCTTGCCAGACCGCCGCAGGATCCGCGCGGCCGCCTCGTCACCGGCGGTGGCACCGACCACCGCATCGACCACCAGGATCACCGCGTCGGCGGTCTGCATCGCCACCGACGCCTGCTCGGCGACCAACTGCTGCAGGCCCTTGGCGTCCGGCTCCCAACCCCCGGTGTCCTGTACGACGAACCGGCGTCCACTCCACAGCGCGTCATAGGAGACCCGGTCGCGGGTGACGCCCGGCAGATCCTGCACGACGGCTTCCCGGCGGCCCAGGATCCGGTTGACCAGGGTCGACTTCCCGACATTGGGTCGCCCGACGATCGCCAGCACCGGCGGCGGTCCGCCCGCCTCTTCGGCGTCGTCGGACAGTTGCTCGTCGCCGAGTTCCCAATCGCTCTCGTCCGACCAGGTTCCGTCATCGTCTATCGGCCCGCTCACCGCAATGCTCCCGTCCGCTCCTTGACGAGATCGCGCAGATGGGCGATCACCTCGGCCTTTGTCATGTCACTGGTATCGACGATCAGCGCGTCCTCGGCGGGACGAAGCGGCGACACCTCTCGGGTGGAATCCAGGTGGTCGCGGCGTCGCACGTCGGCCAGTACCGTCTCATAGTCGTCGGGCAGGCCCGCCGCGACATTCTGGTCGTTTCGGCGCCGGGCCCGGGTCTCGGCGGAGGCGGTCAGGAAGATCTTGACGTCGGCATCGGGTAACACCACGGTGCCGATATCGCGGCCCTCGACCACCACGCTCTCCAGTCCTGCAGCCAGTTCGCGCTGCAACCGGACCAGGTGCGCCCGTACCTCTGGCACCGCCGAGACCGCGGAGACCGCCCGGGTCACCTCGTCGCTGCGGATCTGTTCGGAGACGTCCTGCCCGTCCAGGAGGGTCTGCTCCACTTCGGGGTCGAACCCGACCGACAGCGGAACCTCGGCGGCCGCGGCGATCGCCGCCGAATCCTCCAGGTCGACGCCGGCCCTGAGCAACGCCAGCGTGACGATCCGATACATGGATCCGGTGTCCAGGTAACGGGCGCCGAGTTCTTTGGCCAAACCCCTTGACACACTGGACTTTCCGGTGCCGGCGGGGCCGTCGATGGCAATCACCACAGCGCTCACAATCCCACCGCCCTGTACAAGTCGCCGACCTCCTTGCGGGTCAGTACCCGGATACTCCCGGGTCGCTGGTCTCCCAGTGCCACCGCCCCGACATCGGTACGTACCAGTGCCTGGACCGGGAAGCCCACGGCATCGAGCATCCTGCGGACGATGCGCTTGCGGCCCTCGTGCAACGTGATCCGCAGCAGCGACTTACCCGGCACGGCATCGACCACCGCGAAGTCGTCGACCTTGACCGGGCCGTCGTCCAACTCGATTCCCTCGCGCAGGGTCTTGCCCAGACCGCGGGGTACCGACCCATTGACGGTGGCCAGATAGGTTTTGGGAACCTCGAAGGAGGGGTGCATCAACCGGTGCGCCAACTCGCCGTCGTTGGTGAGCAGCAGCAGTCCCTCGGTGTCGGCGTCGAGGCGGCCGACGTGGAACAACTTCTTGTTGCCCCGGAC
This sequence comes from uncultured Mycobacterium sp., assembly GCA_964598975.1. Classification (GTDB taxonomy): domain Bacteria; phylum Actinomycetota; class Actinomycetes; order Mycobacteriales; family Mycobacteriaceae; genus Mycobacterium. The sequence goes on from CAZRFC010000104.1 coordinate 4,919, forward strand.
CCGGTGCTCCACCAGATCCCCGATGCACGGGCGGCCGCGATCATCCGACATCGTCGAATGCATGCCGCGCGGTTTGTTCACCGCGAGGTAGACCATCGAATCGTCGAGCACGATCCTGGTGCCGTCGACACGGATGTCGGCGGTGTCGGGGTCCACCCGGGTGCCCAGTTCGGTTACCAGGCGGCCGTCGACTTCGACCCGCCCGTCGGTGATCATCCGTTCGGCGACCCGACGGGAGGCGATGCCGGCCTGCGATAGCACTTTCTGCAGTCGCACGCCCTCCTGGCCGGACATCGCGTCAGCCATCACTGTCGGTATCGACGTCGAAGGCGGCCGGCGTTTCCGGCCGAGCGGCACCGGACAGCTTGGCGAAACGCGGCTCGCTGTCAAGGCTCTCGCTCAGATCGTCGATGACGTCGACGTCGGGCAGCAGCGGCGCGATATCGGGAAGATCCTCCAGTGACGACAGGCCGAGGCGCTCCAGAAAAAGCTCGGTGGTGGAAAAAGTGGTGGCCCCGGAGTCGGGGTCGTTGCCCACTTCGATGATCAGCCCCCGCGCGACCAGCGTGCGCATCACGGCATCGCAGTTGACGCCGCGGACCGCGCTGACCCGGGCCCGGGTGACCGGCTGCCGATAGGCCACCACAGCCAGGGTCTCCAGCGCGGCGCGGGTCAACTTGGAGCGGGCGCCGTCCATGACGAGCCGCTCGACGTAGGGGGCGTAGCGGGCGCGGGTGTAGAGCCGCCACCCGCCGCCGGCCTCGCGGAGTTCGATTCCGCTGTCGCGGCCGGACAGTTCCTCGGCCATCGTCGACAGGATCTCGGTGATGCGGTGCACCGGCTGCTCGGTCACCGTGCCCAGCGTCTCGGAACTCACCGGGGTGTCCACCACCAGCAGCAAAGCTTCCAGGATCCGGCTCAACTCGTCGTCGTCGACATCATCGACATAGCCGCTCTCGACCGCCGATTCCGCGGTGTCGTCGGTCGTATCGTCAGCCTGCTGCTGAGTCTCTTTCAGGGTCACTGTTCTTCCCACTCGGCTCTCACCAGTTCTTCGTTCACCAAGCTGTTTCCGGTCCACGAAATCTGCAGCACACCAAGCGGTTCTGACTGCTCGAATGCTACCGCCCGGGCCCGGTACAACTCGAGCAGCGCCAGAAAGCGCCCGACTATCTGAATCGGCTCGCCGCAATCGGCGACCAGATCCGAGAACGACGCCCACTGCCCCACGCCCCGACTCTCGAGCATGGCCATCAGCCGCTCGGCCTGCTCGGGCACCGACACCCGGGCGGCGTGCAGATGATCGGTGCCTACGGTCGGGACCGGTCGGGGGGTGAACGCCGAGGCGGCGATCTCGGCGAAGGTCTGCGGATCGACGCCGATCATCACCTCCGGCAGCAGATCGGCGAAACGCTCCTCCAACGCGACCGAGCGCGGGTAGCTGCGCAGCGCGGCGGCTTCGAGTTCGGCGAACATCTCGGCAACGTGTTTGAAGGCCCGGTACTGGAGTAGCCGGGCGAACAGCAGATCCCGCACTTCCAGCAGTGCCAGATCCTCGGTGTCCTCCACCTCTCCCGCGGGCAGCAACCGCGCCGCCTTGAGGTCCAGCAGGGTGGCGGCGATCACCAAAAAGGCGGTTGTCTCGTCCAGTTCCAGTTCGGGACCGATCTGGCGGGTGTAGGCGATGAACTCGTCGGTCACCTCGTGCAGGGCCACCTCGGTGACATCGAGGCGGCGGGCGAAGATCAGCTGCAACAGCAGGTCGAACGGCCCCTCGAAGTTGGTCAGCCGGACGCGGAAACCTTTGTCGGGGCCGCGTTCGAGGACAGGTTCTGTGGTCACTTGCCGAAGCGGTCGATGACCTCGCGCGCGAGCGCGCGATACGCCTGTGCGCCAGTCGATTTCGGAGCCCACGTGATGATCGGCTCCCCGGCGACGCTGGTCTCGGGGAAGCGGACGGTACGGGTGATGACGGTGTCGAAGACCAGATCGTCGAAGCGCTCCAACACCCTGGCCATCACCTCGCGGGCGTTGACGGTGCGGGTGTCGAAACGGGTCACCAGGATGCCGCTGATCGACAGTTTCGGGTTGAGCCGGTCACGGACCTTATCCACGGTGTCGGTGAGCAATGCCAAGCCACGCAACGAGAAGAACTCGCACTCGGTCGGGATGATGACCCCGTCGGAGCACGCCAGTGCGTTGACCGTGAGCAGACCGAGCGAGGGCTGGCAGTCGATCAGCACGTAGTCGTAGTCGTCGAGCACGGGACGCAGGGCCCGGCCCAGCGTCTGCTCCCGGCCGACTTCGTTGACCAGTTGGATCTCGGCAGCCGACAGGTCGATGTTGCTGGGAATCAGGTCCAGGCCGTCGACCCGGGTGTGGATGAGCACGTCCTCGATCGGCACCCGCGGCTCAACCAGCAGGTTGTGCACCGTGTTCGCCAACTCGTAGTGCGGCACGCCCAGGCCGGCCGACAGTGCGCCCTGCGGGTCGAGATCGACCAGTAGCACCCGCCGGCCGTATTCGGCCAGCGCGGCGCCCAGGTTGATCGTCGAGGTGGTCTTCCCGACACCGCCCTTCTGGTTGCACATCGAGACCACTACAGCCGGACCATGACTGGTCAGCGGCTGCGGTGTGGGGACGGGCCGAGGCGGACGGCCGGTCAGTCCGATCGGGGTGTCGTCTTGCTCGTCGGTCACGCCCCAACTCCTAAAACGGCCCCCCGGATCGGGCGAACCGGCGGCGTGGCGAACATCGGCGAAAGTCTATCCATGGCCGCTGGCCTACTGTGGGCGCATGGGCGTTAAGGACCGCATACCGTTCCTACGCTGGTCGTTCTGGCGGCTCGCCCTCGGGTTGCCGAGCATTCTGAAGACCGGACAGGTGGGCGACGGCCGCGAAGCCGCCGCCGTCGACTACGTGCTGAGCCACGCCCGGTCCGGCGACCTCGACGATGTGATCAACGCCATCGACCGCTTCGCCTACCAGGAGTCGATCCTGATCAACGTCGGAGACGAGAAGGGCCTGTTGCTCGACGCGGCGGTGCGCCGCGCCATGCCGGACTCCGGTGCCGGGCTGGCACTGGAACTGGGTACCTACTGCGGATACGGGGCGCTGCGGATAGCGCGGGCGGCACCACAGGCCCGGGTGTTCTCCGTGGAGATGAGCCCCGCCAACGCCGAGAACGCCCGCAGGATCTGGGCACATGCCGGTGTCGCCGACCGGGTGACATGCGTGGTGGGCACGATCGGCGACGGTGGCCGCACCCTGGATGACCTGGCCGGATACGGTTTCGGCAAAGGCGCCCTGGACCTGCTGTTCATCGACCACGACAAGAACGCCTACCTGCCCGACCTGCTCAGCATCGTCGGCCGCCACTGGCTGCACCCGGGCAGTGTGGTGGTGGCCGACAACGTTCTGGTGCCGGGCTCGCCCAAGTACCGCTCCCACATGCGGCACAGCGACTCCTTCGAAACCGTGGAGCACCGGACCCACGCCGAGTACACCAAGATTCCCGATCTGGTGCTGGAGTCGACCTACCTGGGTTAGGCCCGCGGATGGGCGCCCGCCCACACCTCGCGCAGGGCGTTGACCGTGACCAGCGTGTAGATCTGCGTCGTCGTCACCGACGCGTGCCCGAGGAGTTCCTGGACCACCCGGACGTCGGCGCCACCGTCGAGCAGATGGGTGGCGAAGGAGTGCCGCAGCGTGTGCGGGGAGACCGCCGCGCTGATACCGGCCCGTTCGGCGGCGTCCTGCAGAACCTGCCAGGCGCTCTGCCGGGACAGTCGCCCGCCACGGGCGTTGAGGAAGATCGCACCCCCGGCGCCGGCACCGCGGCCGCGGCGAGCCAGGTCGGGGCGGCCACGCACCAGATAGGCGTCGAGGGCGGCGATGGCAGGCCGGCCGACCGGCACCAGTCGCTGCTTGCCGCCCTTGCCGCGCAGCAGCACAGAACGGGCGTGGGTGTCCACGTCGTCGACGTCCAGGCCGACCGCCTCGGAGATCCGCGCCCCGGTGGAGTACAGCAATTCCAGCAGAGCGCGGTTACGCAGCGTCAGCGGACCGTCGGTGGCGGCGTCGCCGCCGGCGCCGTCGAGCAGGGCCACGACATCGTCCAGGGACAGGCTCTTGGGTAGCCGGCGGGTGGGAGTGGGTGGCTTGACCGCCCGCGCCACATCGAGGTCGAGGATGCCCTCCGCCGCGGCGAAGCGGTGCATGCCGCGGACCGCGATGAGCGCACGGGCCGCCGACACCGCAGACAACGGGGCCGCTCCGCTGTCGGGATCGCCCTTGCGTAATGCGACCAGGAAGTCGCTGACATCGGACTCAGTCACATCACGCAGATCGGTGATGCCGCGCAGCACCAGGTGCTCGGCGTAGCGGCGCAGATCGCGCCGGTAGGAGCTGAGGGTGTTGGCGGCCACCCCGCGTTCGATGGTCAGGTGGTCCAGGTAGCCCTGGACCTGGGTGTCCAAAGCAACGGCAAACGTGGTCATGAACACCTCTTCCGCGCGGCGAACGCCGACGGCCGGTCCTGCCAGGGCGCGTCGAGCGGTCTGCTCGGCTTGCCGTCGACGATCACCGCGTGGGCGGCCAGCACCCCGGCCGCGGTCGTCGCGTTCACGATGTCGCCGGCCAGCACCTGGTCCACCGCCGTCCGCAGTGCCACCCAGTGCACGGTGAGGTCGGCCTCCTCGTGGTCGGCCTCGGGCCGCCCCACATGGTCCAGTCCGCGCGCCAGGTACACCCGTATGGACTCGTCGCAGAACCCCGGGGATGAGTCGACGTCGAGCAGCACCCGCCAGTCCTGAGCCACCAGTCCGGTCTCCTCGAGCAACTCCCGGGCCGCGGCGATCGCCGGGTCCTCCCCCGGTTCGTCGAGCAGTCCGGCCGGCAACTCCCACAGCCGACGCCCCACCGCGTGCCGGTACTGGTAGATCATCGCCAGCTGTTCGTCGTCGTCGACGGCGGCGACCGCCACCGCACCGTAGTGCTCGACGACCTCGCGGGTCGCCGTGACGTTCCCGGGCATCCGTACCTCGTCGGTGCGAAGCGCGATGATGTTGCCGCGGAAGACGGTTTCGCTTGCGAGGGTGTCGAATTCGTGGTCAGCCACGGGCGCTGTCCGACAACGGCGCATCTGCGTCCGGGCTGGCGGGGCCGTCGGGATACTCCTTGCCATTGGCATGGTGCTCGGGGATCTCGACCGGCAGGCGCTCGGCCGCTTTGTAGTCCATCGCCGCGCCGACGAAGGCGATGAAAAGCGGGTGCGGGCGGGTCGGCCTGCTCTTCAGTTCCGGGTGGGCCTGCGTGCCCACCAGGAAGGGGTGCACTTCGGCGGGGTACTCGACGAACTCGACCAGGCGACCATCCGGTGAGGTGCCGGAGAATTTCAGTCCACTCTCGGCGATCCGGTCACGGTAGGCATTGTTCACCTCGTAGCGGTGGCGGTGCCGTTCGGAGACCTGGGTCGAGTCATAGGCTTGTGCGACAACCGATCCCGCCTCGAGTACTGCGGGGTAGGCGCCCAACCGCATGGTTCCGCCGAGATCGGCTTGCCCGGCGACGGCGTCGAGTTGGTCGGCCATCGTCGAGATCACCGGATCCGGCGTCGCGGGGTCGAATTCCGCCGAGTTCGCCTCGCTCAGGCCCACTGAACGAGCGGCCTCGATCACGATGCACTGCAGACCTAGACACAAGCCCAGCAGTGGTACTCCGCGGTGGCGGGCGTAGCGGATGGCTCCGATCTTGCCGTCGATACCGCGGATCCCGAAGCCGCCGGGAATGAGGATTCCGTGCACATCGTCGAGCACGGCCGCAGCACCGGCGTCGGTCTCGCAGTCGTCGGAGGCGACCCAGCGCATCTCGACCTTGGCCCGGTGCGCGAACCCACCCGCCCGGATCGCCTCGGCTACCGACAGGTAGGCATCGGAAAGGTCGATGTACTTGCCCACCAAAGCGATTCGCACGGTCTCCTGGGGATCGTGCACCCGGCGCAACAGGTCGTCCCAGGTGGTCCAGTCCACATCGCGGAACGGCAGATTGAGCCTGCGCACGACGTAGGCGTCAAGTTCCTCGCGATGCAGCACCTTGGGGATGTCGTAGATGGACGGTGCGTCCGGGGTAGAGATCACGCCGTCGATGTCCACGTCGCACATCAGCGCGATCTTTTCCTTCAACGGTTCCGGGACGGCGCGATCACAGCGCAGGATCAGCGCGTCCGGAGTGATACCGATGCTGCGCAGGGCGGCCACCGAGTGCTGGGACGGTTTGGTCTTCAACTCCCCCGACGGCGCCAGGTAGGGCACCAGCGACACGTGCAGGAAGAAACAGTTCTCCCGGCCCACTTCGTGGCGAACCTGCCGGGCCGCCTCCAGGAACGGCTGCGATTCGATATCGCCGACGGTGCCGCCGATCTCGGTGATCACCACGTCGGGCCGCTTGCCCGAAGCGTCGGGCTGGGCCATCTCGAGAATGCGGTTCTTGATCTCATCGGTGATGTGCGGACTCACCTGCACGGTGTCGCCGAGGTACTCGCCGCGACGTTCCTTGGCGATCACCGTGGAGTACACCTGGCCGGTGGTCACGTTGGCCGACCCGGACAGATCACGGTCCAGGAAGCGCTCGTAATGGCCGACGTCGAGGTCGGTCTCGGCGCCGTCCTCGGTGACGAACACCTCACCGTGCTGGAACGGGTTCATGGTGCCCGGGTCGACGTTCAGATAGGGGTCCAACTTCTGCATCGTGACCTGCAGCCCCCGCGCCGTCAGCAGCTGCCCGAGGC
>CAZRFC010000105.1:0-11500 GCA_964598975.1 uncultured Mycobacterium sp.
GGCGCTCGTGACCGGAGGCGATCTCGTCGAGTTCAGCCTCCATCTCGGCGGTGAAGTCGTAATCGACCAGTCGACTGAAGTGCTGTTCGAGCAGACCCGTGACCGCGAAGGCCACCCAGGACGGCACCAGGGCACTGCCCTTCTTGTGCACATAACCGCGGCCCTGGATGGTCTTGATGATCGAGGAATACGTTGACGGACGGCCGATTCCGAGTTCTTCGAGAGCCTTGACCAAGGACGCCTCGGTGTATCGGGCGGGCGGGTTGGTGTTGTGGCCGTCTGCGGTCAAGCGAACCGCGTCCACCCGCTGACCCTGCCGCAGCTGCGGCAGCCGACTCTCGGCGTCGTCGGCCTCACCGCCGGCGAGTTCGTCGACGGTCTCCACATAGGCCTTCAGGAAGCCCGGGAAGGTGATGGTGCGCCCACTGGCCGCCAGCGTCGCCTCGCGCCCGTCGGCAGCGGTGCCGTTGATCCGCAGGCTCAGTGTGGTGCCGCGTGCATCGGCCATTTGGGAGGCGACCGTGCGCTGCCAGATCAGTTCGTAGAGGCGGTAGCCGTCGGCGTCGAGTTCGGAGTGCAGCGCCCCGGGCGTCGCGAAGGTCTCACCGGCCGGCCGGATAGCCTCGTGGGCCTCCTGGGCGTTCTTGACCTTGCGGGTGTACTGCCGTGGCGAGGGGTGGACGTACTCGTCGCCGTAAAGCTGGCGGGCCTGGTTGCGCGCGGCATTGATGGCGCTCGCCGACAAAGTCGTCGAGTCGGTCCGCATGTAGGTGATGTAGCCGTTCTCGTAAAGCTTCTGGGCCACGCTCATGGTGCGCTCGGAGGTGAACCGCAGCTTCCGGCCGGCTTCCTGCTGAAGCGTCGAGGTCATGAACGGCGGATAGGGCCTGCGGGTGTAGGGCTTCTCCTCGACCGAGGCGACCGTGAGCGCCGCACCCTGCAGACCGGTGGCCAGCGTGCCGGCGGCGGCCTCGTCCAAGACCAGAATCTCGGCGGGCTTACGGACCGCGCCGAGGGAGTCGAAGTCGCGGCCGGTGGCCACCCGCTTGCCGTCGACCGCGACCAATCGGGCATTGAACCGTGGCGGCGCAGCGTTCGGATCGGAGACGCTGGCGTCCAACTCGGCCAGGATGTCCCAGTAGGAAGCGCTGCGGAAGGCCATCCGCTCGCGCTCGCGTTGCACGATGATCCGGGTGGCGACCGACTGCACCCGGCCGGCGGACAGCTTGGGCGCGACTTTCTTCCACAACACCGGGCTGACTTCGTAGCCGTACAGCCGGTCCAGGATGCGCCGCGTCTCCTGGGCGTCGACCAGGTCGGTGTCCAGGTCGCGCGGGTTTTCCGCGGCCTCGCGGATCGCCGGTTCGGTGATCTCGTGGAACACCATCCTGCGGACCGGCACCTGGGGCTTGAGCGTTTCGAGTAGATGCCAGGCGATGGCCTCGCCCTCGCGGTCGCCGTCGGTGGCGAGGTACAGCTCGTCGACGTCCTTGAGCAGGCCCTTCAACTCGGTGACGGTGGCCTTCTTATCGGGGCTGACCACGTAGAGCGGTTCGAAATCACGATCGACGTTGACGCCCAGCCGTGCCCACTTCTCGGACTTGTATTTGGTCGGCACGTCGGCGGCGCCCTTGGGCAGATCGCGAATGTGGCCACGCGAGGACTCGACGATGTAATTGCGGCCCAGATAGCCCGCGATTTTGCGCGCTTTGGTGGGCGACTCGACGATGACGAGCCGCCGGACGTTGCCGTTGCGGTTACCGCTGGTGCGGTCGTCGTCAGCCAACTGCGCTTACGCTCCACTTCTTGCGTTCGATGCCCGGGGCGTTGGATTCCCCCTCGGAAAACCCCCGGGCCTGTTGACAATTTCGCACCCTCAGACCGGCCGACGCAAACCGGGGGTCCGCCTGAAGCGTCTCAGACTCTCGGCCAGGACGCCACTGCCTCCGCCCCGTCAGGCGGGTCCCCCACCGTCTCTACCAGGCGCGACAGCCGCCGTCGGCCACTGATCCGCAGAGCCGGCCGGGCCCCCCGGGTGCCGATCAGGGTGGGCGCAATTCCGATCCGCATCAACGCCGACGCCAGCGGCGAGTGGGTATCGGGGGCGTGCGGGTCCAAACCGAGCAGGTAGCGGTCGGCTTCGGGTGAGCCCGCGGCCAGGGTCCAGGCCCGCAGTTCCCGGGGTCCGGGCAGCCAGGCCGGCGGGACGGTCTTGACCGCGCCGCGGGTCCACGCCGAGGCGATCCCCAACAGCCGGGCGTCGGGGGCGGTGCGAACCAGTGGGGTGTCCTCTTCGGTGCGGGTGATTTCCGCCTTCAGCCCGGCGGCCACCATCATGTCGGCCAGCGCGGCGGCCCGCCAGACCGCTTCCACCACCACCGACAGCCGTGCCCCGCCGCTGACGGTGACCACCTGGCCGGCCGCCGCGAGCACCCCGGTCAGGTCGGAGACCGCGGGCGGCACCGACTCGGCGGAGAAAAAGGACAGCTGGCTCACGATTCGACAGTAAGCCAGCGGGTCAAGCGCACGGCGCAGCCGAGCCTTTGGGGTGTCAAGACCAAAGCACCCCCGCGAGGCCCGTCACCGGGCTCGCGGGGGTGCGTGAAGGATGGTTGTCGATCAGACGGCGCGCACGCCGGTGGCCTGCGGCCCCTTGGGGCTCTGACCCACCTCGAACTCAACCCGCTGGTTCTCCTCCAAGGTGCGGAACCCCGACCCCTGGATCTCCGTGTAGTGGACGAACACATCGGCGGAGCCGTCCTCCGGGGCGATGAAGCCGAAGCCCTTCTCCGCGTTGAACCACTTCACAGTTCCCTGTGGCATTTCTTTCCTAACTTCTTTCCGGGAGCGGTCTACCGATGTTCATGTAGACCGGGCCGGTTGAGACCGCCATACCTTCTGGGCTCACACCCTCGCAGGAACCGCGACCGCAACGTCGATCCTGCGATGTGGAGACACGAACACAGAAGCTGCGACCACCTTCATCCAACCACGTTGAACGCGGATAGCACAGTCTCGGCGACAATTCAGTTCTCAGTCTTTTCGAGTTCGCTGACAGGGGCGCGCAAATAATGGTCAGTTTCGGCAGCGAACTGCTGACCGCGGCGTGCGGACCGGACCGTCCGCCGTCGCTGCTGCATGTCGCCGAGATGCCCGCCCGCGTGGCCGATCCCACCGACTGGCCGGACTGGGCACACCCCGACGTGGTGGCCGCCCTGCACGGCCACGGGATAGCGACCCCGTGGTCGCATCAGGTGCAGGCCGCCGATCTGGCCCACGCCGGCCAGGATGTGGTCATCAGCACCGGTACCGCTTCCGGAAAGTCACTGGCGTTCCAGCTGCCGATCATGGATGCCCTGTTGCGCGATCGGCGGGCCAGGGCGCTGTACCTGTCGCCCACCAAGGCGCTCGGCCACGATCAACTCCGCGCCGCCCACGCTCTGACCACGGCAACTCCGGGATTGCACGATGTCGCCCCCACTGCCTACGACGGTGACGCCGCCGCAGAGGTCCGCCGGTTCGCGCGCGAACGCTCGCGCTGGCTGTTCTCGAACCCCGATATGGTGCACCTGTCGCTGTTGCGGAATCACGCCAGTTGGGCGGTGTTCCTGCGCGGCCTCCGCTACATCGTCGTCGATGAATGCCACTACTACCGAGGCATGTTCGGCTCGAATGTGGCCATGGTCCTGCGCCGGCTACTGCGGCTGTGCGACCGCTACCGCAAGGCCGGGAGCGGCGCGCCGACGGTGATCCTGGCCAGCGCGACCACCGCTTCCCCGGGCGACACCGCGGCCGAGCTGATCGGGCGTCCGGTCTCCGAGGTGACACGGGACGGCTCACCCCAGGGAGCACGCACCATCGCACTGTGGGAGCCCGAGTTGCGCCATGATCTCCACGGCGAGAACGGCGCCCCGGTGCGGCGGTCGGCCGGCGCGGAGGCAGCCCGGATGATGGCCGATCTCGTCGCCGAGGGCGCCCGGACGCTGACCTTCGTCCGGTCCCGGCGCGGCGCGGAGTTGACGGCGCTGGGCACCAGGTCGCGGCTTGCCGATATCGCGCCGCAGCTGCAGGAGACGGTGGCGTCCTATCGGGCCGGCTACCTGGCCGAGGACCGCAGGGCGCTGGAACGGGCGTTGGCCGACGGCCAATTGCGGGGGCTGGCCGCGACCAATGCGCTGGAACTGGGTATCGACATATCCGGGTTGGATGCCGTCGTACTGGCCGGCTTTCCAGGAACGGTGGCCTCGTTCTGGCAGCAGGCCGGCCGCTGCGGCCGGCGCGGGCAGGGAGCGCTGGTCATACTCGTGGCCCGCGACGATCCGCTGGACACCTATCTGGTGCATCATCCCGATGCCCTACTGGGCAAACCCGTCGAGCGGGTGGTGACCGACCCCACCAACCCCTATGTCATGGGCCCGCAGTTGCTGTGCGCTGCCGCCGAAGTCCCGCTGACGAACACCGAATTGGAGCAATGGAACGCCGTCGCCGTGGCGGCGACCCTGGTCGAAGACGGACTACTACGAGTGCGGACGGGCCGGTACTACCCCGCCGTCGGCCTCGAGCCGCACCACCACGTCGACATCAGAGGTGGTGCGGGCGGCCAGGTCGCCATCGTGGAGTTCGGCACCGGCCGCCTGCTGGGCAGCACCGATGCCGGGCAGGCGCCCGCCACCGTGCATCCCGGGGCGGTGTATCTGCATCAGGGCGAGACCTACCTGGTCGATTCGCTCGATCTGGAGGACGGCGTGGCCTTCGTCCACGCCGAGGACCCCGGGTACTCGACTTACGCCAGGGAGGTCACCGACATCACCGTCACCGGGGACGGCGAGCGCCTGGACTACGGCCCGGTGACACTGGGGCTGGTCCCGGTGTCGGTCACCCGTCGGGTGGTCGGGTATTTGCGCCGCGCGCCGTCCGGTGAGGTGATCGACTTCATCGAACTCGAGGCCCCCGAACATATCCTGCCGACCATGGCGGTCATGTACACGGTGACCCCGGATGCGTTGCAGGCCGGCGGTATTGGTCCGGCCGGGATCCCGGGTTCGCTGCACGCCGCCGAGCACGCCGCCATCGGCTTGCTGCCACTGGTGGCCAGTTGCGATCGCGGCGACATTGGCGGGGTGTCGACGGCCGTCGGCGAGGACGGGTTGCCGACGGTGTTCGTCTACGACGGGCATCCGGGCGGTGCCGGCTTCGCCGAGCGTGGTTACCGACTGGCCGGCATCTGGCTGCGCGCGACACTGGAGGCCATTCAGGCCTGTGAGTGCCCCAACGGATGCCCGTCGTGTGTGCAGTCACCGAAATGCGGCAACGGAAACGAACCGCTGGACAAAGCAGGGGCCATGCGGGTGCTGCGGATCGTCCTGAACGGACTCGACGCGAACTCGCCGGGGTGAGGCGACCGAGGCCGCGACCGCCGACCGACCCCTCGAAATAACGGTCGACAGTCGCGTGTCGGGTCAGCACTCACCGCGTGCGCTTCGCATGCTCCAACTTCTCGAAGCACGAACGCAGCAACGCCGCTGGCCGGTGAGCCCAACGCTCGGACAACACGAGTCGCTCGGCAAATCCGAAGAACCGGATGTAGCTGAAGATACGCCTTCGGGGGCGAAACTGGCAAAGCTCGACCGAACCGACCTCGGATTAGGAAGCGGCACACCAGCTTTACCTGCGGATTCCGGACACCCTGTCGGATGAGCCTCCCGGACCGCCGTTAAGCTGAGAACATGACCCAGGATTGGCTGCTGGTGGAAACACTCGGTGACCAACCTGTCGTTGTCGCCCAGGGCAGGCAGATGAAGAACTTCGTCCCACTGACCGTCTTCCTGCGGCGAAACCCCAACCTCGCGGCGATCCAGACGGCGATCGCGGAGACGGTGAGCACGGGCAACGGCCTGGCGAGCATCACCCCGAAGAACAAGCGGGTCATCCGCACCGAGCCGGTCAAGATGTCCGACGGTCACATCCATGCCGTGCACGTCTGGTACGGCCCCACCGACGAAGAGCCCGCGGAACGACCGATTCCCGGTCCGCTGGTCTGGGACTTCACCACCGGAGAGGCCGCCGGAACGGTCGAGTACCTCACCAACGCCGGGATGGACCCGAGCGCCGAGGCCATCACCGGCCGGGCATTCGTCGAGGACATCCCCAGCCGCAGCCTCAACCCCGACGAGGCCAAAGTGCTGGCGATGACCATCGACGCCGCGCCTGACCGGACGTACTGCTCGAGCTGGGACTTCACCGACAAGCAGGGCCAGTTCCGTCGGGTGGGGTTCGTCGCACGGACGCTCCTGGAAACCGTGGAGGACGGCAGCGAGCACCTCGTCGCTCGCGCCATGAACCTGGTTGAAGAGGTCCGCGACTCCAATCAGCCGCCGGACCAGCTGGCCGAGCGGATCATCGAAGGCCTCGCCCAGCCGGGGGTTTATCGGCTGATGGTCGACCTCAACAACTGGACCCTGCTGAAGTGGATCGACGATCCGTGTCCCTATTTCAACTGGCGGAGTCAGCCACAGATTCACCCGGAGGACCGGGAGCACTTCTCCGGACGGATGTCCCAAGAACTGGAAACCGGCGCCACCAGTGGGGTGCTTCGGGTGCCGGGCAACGAGGGCGGCTGGGTGCCGTTGCATGTCACCGTCAGCAAGGTCGTGCTGGACGAAGGCATCTACGGGGGTCTGGTGACCCTGCGCTTGCCCACCGCGTCCGAGCTCGCCGACGTGGGCCTGGAGGAAACGCCCGAGGAGCTTGAGTCTCAGGAGACCGCTAGCCCCGGCCGATAGGTCCAGCCCGCGCTGTCGCGTGCGCATCCCCGACCATCCGCAGGCCGGTGCCGGTCGTGACGCTCACCAGGACGTCGAGCCCGGTGATCACGCAGTCCCGCAACGTTGCCTGCACAGCCACGGCAACCGCCCGCGCTTGTCGGCAGGCCGCGTCCTTGCCGAGTGGGACCCTGGCCGCCGCGGCCAGGGCCGCGAGGTCGGCAGCCGACTGGGCGCGGTGCCGCGCCACGATGACCGACCCGACCGCCATCCCGCCGACGCTTACGGTCAGCAATGCCGAGACCAGAATCGCGGCGAGCACGGTCGCCGATCCGCGGTCGTCACTGACCCGGTTCGCTAGCCGCGACGGCCCGTCCGACGATGACCACACCCGGCAGAACAGGCGACCGGCCACTGACTCGGGCAACGACGTAGCCGCCGTGCTGGCGCACTTCGACTGCCGCCCCCGCAGGGGCCAGGCGGCCCGCCGCGACGGCCCCGGCCTGGTCGCCGCGGGCGGCCAGTCGTGCCGCCTCCCGTGCTGCGTCGACGCAACGGGCCTGCAACGTGACGGCAGGGATGCCGGCGAAGCAGAGGACCAGCACCGCGACCATGCCCGCGATGGCCAGGGCGACCTCGACCGTTGCGAATCCCTCATCGGCTAGACCCGAGTGGAGAGCGCCCGGTTGATGATGTTGGTCAGCGCACCCACGATCGAATCTCCGGTCACCACGCTGTAGAGAATCCCGCCGAACGCGGCAGCGGCGACCGTGCCGATGGCATATTCGACGGTCGACATCCCGGATTCGTCGGCCATGGCTGCGATCACGCGGTTCCGAAGATGGCGAATCCTTCTGTTGGACATAGTATTTCCCTTCCTCAACCTCAACATCAACCCTCTTGGCGTTCACTGCATCCCCGCCCCGAAGATGTCCCCGGCCAGCCCAGCCACAACAGGCACGATGCCCAGGCAGACGAAGGCCGGCAGGAAGCACAGACCCAGCGGCCCGGCGATCAGGACGCCGGCCCTTTCCGCCGCTGCCGCGGCCCGATGGGACACCCCATGGCGTTCCTGTTCGGCCAACTCGGCGACAGCGACGGCCAGGGCACTGCCGGAGGCCGCCGAACGCCTGGCCAACCTGGCCAGGGCGGCGCAACTGTCGTCGGTGTCGCCGGCCTGCCAGGCGGTGTCGGGGTCGGCCCCCAAGGCCAGTAGATCGGCGGCATGACGCAGCAGTGTCCCCAGGGCCGCCGGTGCGGAGGCGGCTGTCGCACCGGCGGCGGCCGGCACCGTCATTCCGGCCGACAAGCAGACCGACAAGGTATCCAGCGCCGATGCGGCAGCGAATGGGTCTGGTGCCGCGGACCTTTCACGGCGAGGTGGACGCCGGCCCCCCGTCAGGCCTGCCCGGCGACGGACGATAGCGGGGCCGGCACTCAACAGCATCGCCGCCGCGATCAGCAGGGCCGCGGCGCTCACGCAGCCAGCCTGTCGACGATGCGGTCGGCCCAAACGATTCCGATGCAGATCAAGCTGACTCCGAGGACCAGGACAACACCGCCCGGTCCGCCGCCGAGCAGGAAACCGACCGGATCGGCGCCGACGAGTTGGCCGAGCAGCACGCCCAGAGCAGGTAGCGACGCAAGGATCGCGGCGGTGGCGCGGGCACCGGCGAGGGCTGCACGCATGCGGTCGGCGAACCGTTTTCTCTCGACGATGTCCCGATGGGCGGCCTGCATCAGGACCGACATCGCCAGGCCGTGCTCGGATGCCAGTGTCCACAACACGGCGAGCCGGTCCCAGTAGGCGGGTACCGCCGAAGAAGCCGCCATCGCCCGAATACCGGCTGCCACGTCGGCACCCAGTTGGGCTCTGGTGGCGACGGCCCGCAGGGAGCGGCCCACCGGACCGGGGGCCTCCGCTCCCGCGACGGCGAAGGCAGCTAGAGGGTGGGCGCCGATTTTCAACTCCCCCACCAGAACTTCCAGCGCGCCCGCCAAGGCCTCCCCTTCCCGTCGGCGGCTCTGCTCGCGGCGCAGTCGGTGCCGGCGGGACGCGAGCGCACCACTGCCGATCAGCAGGACCAGCAGGAGGACCGGGGCAGCCGACAGGGTAAGGATGCCGGTCACCGAGGCGGCGGCCAGCGCCGTGAACGATCCGGCAGACCGCCGGATTCGTCGCGGCAGCCGACCGATCGGCGGTGGCGGCGCTGCGAGCGCGGCCACCGCCAACAACACTGCGGCCACGGTGTTTCCGTTCATCGCGCGCGCCGCTCGTCGATCAGTTGGCGCAGCGCGTCGGCCGCCTCGCAGGGCCCTCGATCCGCATGCCAGGCGGGCACGGCATGACAGTGTCCGTCGACACCACGGCGTATCAGAGCGATCTCGGTCAGCCGCCTGCCGTGGCTGCCCCGGCTGACATGCACCACCACCTGAACCGCCGCCGCCAGTTGGGCGTGCAGTGCGGCACGGTCCAGGCCTCCCAGTGCGGCCAGCGCCTCAAGTCTGGCGGGCACCTCGGCAGGGCTGTTCGCGTGCACGGTTCCGCAGCCTCCGTCGTGGCCGGTGTTCAGCGCAGCCAGCAGGTCGACGACTTCGGCGCCTCGCACTTCCCCCACGACGATTCGATCCGGCCGCATCCGAAGTGCCTGGCGAATCAGCTGCCGCAGCGTGATTTCGCCAGCTCCTTCAACGTTGGGACTGCGGGAAAGCAGGCGAACCAGGTGCGGGTGCGCTGGGGCGAGTTCCGGTGCGTCCTCCACGCAGACGATCCGCTCGTGGTCGCCAACAGCGCCAAGAGCGGCGGCCAGAACGGTGGTCTTGCCCGCCCCGGTTCCCCCGGAAATCAGAAATGCCAGTCGGGTGCCGATGATGTCGAGCAGCAGGCGTTGGGCCTCAGGCGGTATCGAGCCTGCGGCGGTCAGCGCGGGCAGATCGTGGGTGGCCGGCCGCAGCACCCTCAGCGAAAGGCATGTGCCGCCCGCCGCCACCGGCGGCAGGACGGCGTGGAGCCGAACACTGAACAGGCCGCCGCACATGCCGCCGAGTTGACCGTCGACCCAAGGTTGGGCGTCGTCGAGCCGACGGCCCACCGCCGCGGCGAGACGCTGCGCAAGCCTGCGCACCGCAGCTTCGTCGTCGAACCTGATCGCACTGCGGCGCAATCCATTCCCGTCATCGATCCACACCGCATCGGGGGCCGTGACAAGCACGTCTGTGGTGCCGTCGGCCAGCAGCAGCGGCTCCAGGATTCCGGCTCCGGTGAGTTCGGTCTGCACCACCCGAAGACTGTTCAACACTTCGGTATCACCCAGGACCCCGCCGGACTCGGCCCGGATGGCTGCGGCAACGACGGCCGGCCGCAACGGAACCGACTCCGCGGCCAGACGCTCCCGCACCCGTTCGATCAACGAACCGTTCACGCCGGCCGCCCCGAAACGACGTCGAGAACTGTGCGGGCCGCGACCGCAAGCGGAGACCGCCGCCGGAGCAGCAGCCCACCCTGCTCGAGGCGTTGTGCCAGAGCGGGTTCGGGGCGCATGGCCGCGAGCAAGGGGGCCGCAGCGGCGGCGGCCACCTCGTCGGCGCGCAGGCCACCCGGCGAAGGGCCGCGCACCACCAACCCGAGCGCGGGATTCACCGTGGCCAGTACCGATACCGTGGCGGCCGCGGCGGCGGCACCCCGGACGTCGCAACTGGTCAACGCGACGACCAGATCGGCGTACTGCAAAGCACACACAGCGGCGGGGGTGAGTTGTCGGGGCATATCGCAGAGCACCGTCACACCGCCACGCCGACCGGCGTCGAGAACCGCTTCCAGTGCATCAGGTTCGATGTCGTGGAACGACCGGGTTCCCGACAGGAAACTGATCTCACGCCTGCGGGGAAGTACCTCCCGCATCGCCGTCCATGTCAACCTGCCGCTGTGCACGTGAAGATCCGGCCAGCGCAATCCCGAGACCGCTTCGCTCCCCAACAGCAGGTCGATTCCTCCACCACATGGGTCGATGTCCAGCAGAAGTGCCTCTCCCGCGCAGTACGCCAGGGCGGCGGCGAAGACCGAGGCGCCTGCGCCTCCGCGGCCCGGTGTCACACCGATCACCCGGCCTGACCGGGCGGCGGCCGAACCGGCCTCCACCGCGTCGGCGAGGTGATGTAGCAATTCGGCTTCCTGGGCGGGAAGAACGCACACCTGCTGGGCGCCGACCTCGATGGCGGCGGTCCACAACTGTGCCTCCGGCGCACCGTTAGCGACCACCAGTACGCCATCTCGGCGCGGCAGACCGGCCTGGGCGTACACCTTCGCGCCGTCCTCGTCGAGCACCACCGCGGCCGCCGCGCGCCAGTCACGACGGTTCGGGGCCGCAGCACTCACCATCCGCGCCCCTGCAGCGGCAATGACCCGATCGACGCTGGCGGACAACGCCGGGTCACCGACCGACGTCACAACGCTCGGACTGCGTCGGGGCGCTACCTCGGGTGCGGCATGAGTCACGGCGCAAGAGTGACTCCCAGCGGATGGTGCGCACCAGTCACTCGCCAAGGCCTGTGGAAGAACCAACGCCTGTGAAAGAGAACGCGACTGGGGATCGACGGCGTGGAACCACAGCGACCTGCCCCACAAAAGGGACGACCCTCGCCAGGGGGGGAGGAGGCGAGGGTCGTCGTGAATCAGCCCCGGGGGGTCGGGCTGATGCACTCCCGGCCATAAGCCGAGTGATGCTCACTATACACACGCG
>CAZRFC010000106.1:0-11486 GCA_964598975.1 uncultured Mycobacterium sp.
GGCAGGAGCGTGCGGGTGGTCAACGCGGCACCGAAGAAGTTGACCTCGAACTGGTGGCGGAGCTGCTCCTCGCTCAGGTCCTCGAGGGCGCCGTAGACGCCGAAGCCGGCGTTGTTGACCAGGGCGTCGATGCCACCGAGGGCCTCGTCGGCATGGACATCGGCAGTGCGGAGCTTGTTGTAGCCCAGCACGAACCCGATCAGCACCGCGATCGCGAGCACCACCGCCAGTACCAGCACCCAGGTCACCATGAACCGCCTCCTCCTCCGCCGCCACCGCCGCCGCCCCCGCCGCCTCCGCCGCCGCCCCCGCCACTGCCGCTCGACGACGAGGACTGCGAAGCGGTGTAGGCGCCGATTGATGACGACAGTGCCGAATCGAAGCTGTCGAAACTAGCACCCCCGGACCACGAAGAGGACGAACCGCTACCCGAACTCGAGTGGTACCAACCGGGCTCCGGCGCGGGCTGCCCGGTCGCGGCCTGGTACTTGGCTGCCCACGCCGCAGCGGCACCGCCGGCTACCGCAAACGGGATGTAGGCGGTGTAGAGGTCTTTACGGGCGGCGAAGTCGAACCGCGACTCAGCCGAGTCGGTGGCCAGCATGCGGTGGAACCCACCGACCTCGGACCACAACCGGCGACCGGCGGCCGTGCGGCGCACCCCGACGCCGGGTGTCCAGGCGGGCAACGTAAGTAGGAAGAACACCGCAAACGGCAAGCCCCACAGGGTGATCGGGAACCAGAACCAGCGGAGGAAACCGGCGAACGCGAGCAGCAAGGCGACAATGTTGGCGAAGCGCAACCATAGCTCGATCCGGCGTTTGGCGACGAGGCCCTCACCCACTGCCCACTGCTTGACCGCCGTCTGCATGTCGATTTTGGCCTTGTTGAGTTTGCTGCCGGCGGTGACCGTGCCGTTAGCCCTGAACTCGCGCCCCGGGTAGGTCAGATCCAGCGCAGACCCGACCGCCACACTGACCGGGTCGACGTCGGCCCATGCACCTGGCTCCGCCACGCTGCTGACGGTCCATTTCTTTGGCCCGGTCTGGCGCAGTGACAGTAGGTTCCGGTCGGCCAGATAGAACAGGGTGGCCGTGAGGCCCTGATCAGCCACTCGTTCGGTACGGATGTACTCGCACTGCACCGGCCCGAGCCCCTTCGGCGGAGCGTACTGCAGCGGGAAACCCGGGGGCGGCTCGACGGTGCTGCGCCACCACAACACTGCGCCCATCGCCGCGGCGACGGTCAGACCCGCCAGCCAGGCCGCCACCGCCGATGAACGCCCGAGCACGCCGTCCCACCGGACCGACCACGGCACTTCGGCGCGCGGCGGGGTCGGAATGTCGACACCGGCCCGGACGGTGACCGGGGTGTGCGGCGCCAGGTCGGTCGCCGACAGTGTCACGGTGTTGCCGGTGACGGTGAGACCGTCGCAGTCACGGCCGACACCTGCCCCGACCGAGCACTGGACACCGGGTATCCGCCCCGGCAGCTCGATACTCACCTCGGCCAGGTCGATCTCGTTGTTCCACGCGGGCGCAATCACGTTCCAGTAGAAGGCGGACTGTGCGTCGGCATCACCGGCCTCGGAGGCGAACTCCTTTTGCGCACCGGTACTCCCCGGATCCAGAACCCCGGGGACCGAATAGCGCATTCGGTAGACGTGGGTGCCCGGTGTGACATAGCTGTCCGGGTCACCGATCTTGGCGACCCGGAACCGGTCGTCCTTCCACAGCATCTCGAACGGCACCGGCTCACCATCGAGGGATATCTCGAGGATGTCAGGCTCTTGGCGCACGTGAGAGTTGTTGGAGTTGGCGACATCCCAGTACCGGAAGATGCCGTGGCGACCGCTGGGGAACTCCGCCGTGATCGTCTCGGTGGCGTACATGAGGCCATCGGCGTCGACGCTGAACTCGGCACGCAATCCCGAAAACGTCACCGGGTCCGACACCGGCCCGGAATTCGACGACGCGCCGGAGAAGATCGCCGGCCACAGCAGTCCCAACGCCATCAGCAAGATCGGGAAGAGCAAGGCGATCTTGCGGAGCAGTGAGCGCATTGACCCTCTCCTGTGTCGGGACTATGAGTCTATTACTCGCAAGCCTCCAAAAACTTGTCCACAAACAGTTCCATCTGCTCGTCGATTTCGACCCTTCGGAGCACCGGGAAAACGTCCCAAACACGCTTTGCGTTCTTCAGGTCGTCGTTGATATGGAACGTTATCGGCGGAAACTTCATGGTGTTTGCAATCCGCCCGGTGAGGTCCAGATTGACGTTGGGAAACACCACCAAATTTCCGTTGGTGACATTAAAAATGTGGCGCACCGGTGGCGCGCCCACCCAGACCGGGAGCAGTCTGCCGGCGCCCTCGCAGACCACGAACTCCGGCCCGAGATCCCGCAGCAGGTTGTAGGAATCAGCCTGGATGTCCTGATCCAGCCAGTCCACGGTGTCGGCACCGCGGTTTTCGATGACCTTGGCCTCGCCGATCGGCAGTTTGATGCTTTCGTTCAATCGCAGGAAGTCCGTGCGTTTCGTGAAAGCCACCGAGTTGGCGGTCTGGTAGAAGTAGCGCCGTTTGATGAAGTCGGAACCCTTCCGAACAAGGACGGTGAAATCCCTTGAGGGGTGGGATATTCGCCAGGTGGGGTTCACTAGCTCGGCATACTGCGGCGGTGTCATGGGTGATGCGGCTGCGAGATCCCGTGCGCCGATCCCCGCAAGGTAGTGATCGGTCTGAGCCGCCTTCTCCAGCAAATCGAGAGTCGCGGTCAGGCGCGCTCCGGCGTACGGCTTGTATCCCAGAGTCTTTCTGTTCATGGCGGTGAGCCGTCGGATCAGGGCCGTGGCGACCGTCGTCTTTCCGACGTTGGTGTCGTCGCCGACAACCCAGATGAGTTGGGGCTCAGGCTGTGGGCTCATCTCGAAGTCCTATCCGGTGCGGGGCTGGTCGTCTCGGCGACCGAAAGTCACCGACGGAAGCTTAATCACGCCTGACTCCACTCATCCGATGTGCAGAGGGTCGATCTGCACCCGCACGGCTTCGTGGTCGTGTCGGGCGCTGTGGATGGCCGTCGCGTCACGCAGCGCACCGGCAAGGACCAGGCCTTCGTCGCGCCGGACCCGGATGAGCATCCTGATGACCGGTTCGCCGGCCGGGGTGGCCGGGGGGCGGCGAACCCCGGGCGGCAGATCGACCGGCCCCAGCAGGTCGGCGTCTTCGGGTAGGGCCGATTCGGCGATCAGTGCGGCCACCGCCGCCGATCCGCCGTCGATTGCGGCCATGTGCACGGCCGGTGGCAAACCGACCGCACTGCGGGCCGCCAACTCCGCCTCGGCATGCCCGACCGGGTCCCATTTCACCAGGGCTTGCACGGTCGGGATGGTGGATTCCGCCATGACGGCCACCACCCCGCCATCGGCCCGCGAGTGCACCTGCGAGGCCGCGGCCATCCATCGTCGCAGCGTGTCCTCGCCGGCTCGCAGATCCTGGCGTCCGAGCATCGACCAGCCGTCGAGCAGCAACGCCGCGCCGTACCCCTCCGGTGCCCGCGGTTCGGCGCCGGGAGTGGCCACCACCAGCGCCGGCCCGGGACCGATCTCGGTGTGGACGGCATCACCGGCGGAGGTGATGACGGCGGTGCCGGGAAATGCCCGGCCGAGTTCCTCTGCAGTTCGGCGCGCACCGACGACGACTGCCCTGATCTCACCGGCACCGCACCGCCGGCAGCGCAGCGCCCCGTCGATGCGCCCGCACCATCGGCAGACCGCACCATCGGCATCCCGGTCGGACAGCGACAGCGGGCCCATGCAGTGCCTGCACCGCGCAATGGTGCGGCACCGGCCGCAGGCCACCGACGGCAGATAACCGCGGCGCGGAACCTGAACCAGCACCGGAGCGCCCCGCTCCAGGGCCGAGCGAGCGGCACGCAGCGCCATCGACGGCAGCCGCGCGGTGCGTGCCGCGGGATCGCGTTCCTCGGCGTGCCCGCCTTCTTCCAGCGCGACGACCCTGGGCGCGTTGGCACGGACCACCGGGCGCGGCGCCACCAGGTCGTGGGCCCAGCCACCTTCTACCAGCGCCTGGGCTTCCGCGGTGCGGGTGTAACCGGCGACCATCGCCGCACAGCGCAATTGATGCGCCCGAAGCATGGCCACCTCGCGGGCGTGCGGATAGGGCGCGCGGGGTTCGGCGAGGGTGTCGTCGCCGTCATCCCACACCATCACCAGGCCGAGACGCTCGACCGGGGCGAAGACCGCACTGCGAGTTCCTATGACGAGCCGCGCCTGCCCCCGCAGCACCGACAGCCAGCGCCGGTAGCGTGCCGAGGGACCCAGTCCGGCGGCCAGCGCGACCACGGCGGCCTCGTCGATCAGCGCGGTGGAGGCCCGCCAGAGTGCGTCGATATCCCGTTGGTCGGGAACGACGGCAAGCACGCCGTAGCCGCCGGCGACCGCCGCTGCTGCCGCTTCTGCGAGCCGTTCGCACCAGTTCTCGCCGGGCAGCGCCTGCCAGACCGCGCGTGCGGCGCGGCCCTGGCCCAACGCGTCCAGGAACGCTTCCCCCCGGTTGTAGCGGGCCCACCCGGCCGGGTCGACGGGTTTGACGACCGGCAGCAGCGTCTCCGCCCGCGCTGCCTTCTCCGCGGCCGCATGTCGAGGCGGGATGGCCAGCCGAAGGACATCAGGCCGGGTGCCGGCGTAGCGGGCTGACACTGCGGCGACGAGGCGGCGCACCTCGGGGGTGAGGACCGGTTCGACGGAGATGACCCGGTCCAGCCAACCCAACTGGCCCACATGCTCGGTATCCGAACGACGCTCCAGAAGAAACGCGTCGACCAGTCTGCCGTGGAACCGCACGCGGACCCGAACCCCCGGCTGAGCATCGTCGGACTGCTCGGCCGGAACAAGGTAGTCGAATTCCCGGTCCAGGTGCGGCACCGACAGCATGGGCAGCACCCGGGCGATGGGTTCGTGTTCGGCAGCGCGTCGGCCCGCTGTGCTCACTGCTGGCCTGCTCCGTCCGGTCTGGTTACCGCTTCTTACGCGCCGCGCGGCGCTCGGAATCGTCGAAGCCTATCGACCCCAGTGGCGCCTCACCGCGGGCCCGCTTTCTGGAGGTGTAGCTGGCGACCGAATTCCACGCGCCGCCCACCGCGTCACCGTCGGCGTCGTAGGTCAGCGACTTACCGGGCGCGAAGCCCAGCCGCGAGCCCACCTCCACGGCGTCCATGTTGGCCCCGAGGAACACGAAGTCCCAGCCATAGACGGTCTCCT
The DNA here is from genome assembly GCA_964598975.1 of uncultured Mycobacterium sp. GTDB lineage: Bacteria > Actinomycetota > Actinomycetes > Mycobacteriales > Mycobacteriaceae > Mycobacterium. The sequence continues at coordinate 5,281 of CAZRFC010000106.1, forward strand.
GCTGGGCGATCAATGCCCGCACCGCGTCACCGGTCCACTCCTTGCTGGCGTTCTCGTGGCCGTCCGTCAGGACCAGCACGGTGACATCGGCGGGCCGCTCGTCCTCCGGCAGCGCCGCCAGGCCGACACCGATCTCGGTGACGAACCGCCCGATCGCATCCACCAGCGCGGTGGAACCCCGCGGCTCCAGCGCCAGCGGCGGCACCGACGAGACGGGTCGGTCGCGGTAAACCACCTGATATTCGTTGTCGAACTGCGCCAACGTCACCACAGTGGTGCCGGGCTGGGCGGCCTCCTTGGCGATGTAGGAGTCGAATCCGCCGCGCATGTCCGCAGCGATGCTCCGCATCGAACCGGAACGGTCCAGCAGTGCGGCGATCAGAGATTTGTTGCTATCGGTCACTTTCGGTTCCCCCTGGGGTTTGTCGTTACTGCGACGGTATCCAGGGGGTGTGACAAAACCCGCCTCAGTCAGTTCGGTAGGTGCGCCCGAAGAACAGGCCGGCGGTGATCAGCACCATGGCCGCGGCGTACACCCACCAGATCGGCAACTCCAGCGCCTGCGACTCCAGGATGAACTGGCCCACGCCGATCATGCCGTCGGAGACCGCGAACAGCAGTGCACCCACAGCCGTCCAGATCGTGGGCAACCCGGCGAGCAGCGCGCTGGACACCATCACCGCCAAGACCGACATGTAGATGATCACCGGAACCGTCATGCCCTGCGCCGCCATAGTGGGCCAGAACCGGGTCAGCATGACGACGAAGCCGATGGCGAGCAGACCGATCAGCGCCAGTCTTACGCGAGAGCTGTTGGCGCGCTTGCCTTCACTCAGCGGCCACAGCGTGGCGATGAAGCACAGGTGGGCCACCAGGAACGACCCGAGGCCGCACACGAACGCCGGCTTCCACCACGGGATGGCCAGGAAGAAGTCCCCGGCCGCCGACATCAGCAGTGCCGCCACCAGCCACCGGCGCTCCCGCGCGATGGGGTGAAAGAGCGCAGCGACGGCCAGCAGGACTGCCATCGCGGATTTGAACACCGGTTGCGCGACGAACTGCCCGGTGAGGTCGGCGCCGGCCGGCAACCGCAACGCGGTGACGGTCAGGAAGATGCCGTAGCCCACCGCAGCGGCCACCCCCGCCGCCCACCACGACCGCACCGCGCGGGGCGCGCCTGCGTACCGTGGGCTCATGGTCGATTCCGCCGAGAAGCCACCGATTGACGCCATTCTGCAGAAGGTACTGGAAGTCGTCCCGTTCCAGCTGACAGTCGAGGGCGGCGTCGAGGCAGCGCGTCGCCGGCTGCGCGAACTCCCCCGCCGCCAGCTCCATGAGGAGATGCGAGTCGAGGACACCCGCATCGACGGCCCGGGCGGGCCGATACCGGTGCGGGTCTACTGGCCCCACGACGGGGCCGGCCCCGGACCGCATCCGGTCGTCATGTACTTCCACGGCGGCGGGTTCGCGCTCGGCGACCTCGACACCCACGATGTCACCTGCCGTCAGCACGCGGCAGGTGGCCGAGCGGTGGTGGTGTCGGTGGATTACCGACTGGCCCCCGAGCATCCGTACCCGGCGGCAGTTGAGGATGTGTGGGCCGCCACCCGCTGGGTGGCCGAGCACGCGGACGAGTTCGGAGCCGACGGATCCCGGCTGGCGGTCGCCGGGGACTCGGCCGGCGGCACCCTGGCTGCGGTGGTCGCCCAACGCGCCCGCGACCGGGTCCGGGCCGGCGACGGTCCCGAGGTGGCGTTCCAGCTGCTCTGGTACCCGTCGACGATGTGGGATACCTCCCTGCCGTCGTTCTCCGAGAACGCCGATGCCCCGGTGCTCGATCACGCGGCGATATCCGCCTTCACCCTCTGGTACGCCGGACACGTGGATCCCACCGAGCCGCCCGCCGATCTCGCCCCGGGCCGGGCCACCGACCTGACCGGCCTGGCCCCTGCCTATGTCGCGGTGGCCGGACACGACCCGCTGCGCGACGACGGTGCCCGCTACGCCGAACTGCTGGCAGCTGCCGGGGTTCCCGTCGAACTGCACAACGCCGAGACGCTGGTCCACGGCTATCTGGGTTATGCCGGGGTCGTTCCGGCGGCCACCGAGGCCACCGATCGGGGCCTTACCGCGCTGCGAGCTGCGTTACACGGCGCCACCGGGCAGTAACGTTTGCCGCCATCGAGACGACAAGCCACAATGACAGCTAACGTCCCAACCTGGAGGAACCAAGGCTTATGACATCCGGTCAGACTCGGCGCTTTTCCCGCGCCTGCATCGGCAGCATCGTCGGCGGAATCGCGCTGGCCGGTTTGGCGGCGCCCTCGGCGTCCGCAGCGCCGGACTGCAGCCCCGCCGGTGTGGACAGCGCGGTGGCGTCGGTCACCCAACAGGCCAAGGCCTACATGAACGCACACCCACCGGTCACCAAGGTGCTGATGACGGCCGCGGGCCAGTCGCAGGCCCAGGCTACGCAGACCATCAACGCCTACGCCAGCTCCAATCCGCAGGAGTACGGCGAGTTCAAGGCAATCCTGACCCCGCTGAGCGCACTGCAGAACCAGTGCGGCGTGTCGGTGATCCCCGCCGAGTACCAGTGGGCTTTCGACCAGTTCATCGGCTGACCCGCATGACGAAAGCGGCTCACGTCCAACGGGACGTGAGCCGCATGTGGGGTTGTCCGTCCAACATCTACGTTAGACGGAGGTCTTGTGGTGCTCGACCGTGTTCAGACGCGCCCCCGGCCGATCGACGTCGGTGCGGCCGAAGTGACCGTATGCCGCGGTCGGCGCGTACTTGGTGTGCAACAGGTCCAAGTCGCGGACGATCGCGCCAGGCCGCAGGTCGAATACGGCGCTGATGGCCTTCTCGATCCGATGCGGGTCGACGGTCTCGGTGCCGAAGGTCTCGACGAAAAGTCCGACCGGCGCGGCCTTGCCGATGGCGTAGGCCACCTGGACCTCGACGCGCTCGGCCAGGCCGGCCGCCACGACGTTCTTGGCCACCCAGCGCATGGCGTAGGCCGCCGACCGGTCCACCTTGGACGGGTCCTTGCCGGAAAACGCACCGCCGCCGTGCCGGGCCCATCCCCCATAGGTATCGACGATGATCTTGCGGCCGGTCAGGCCGGCGTCACCCATCGGACCGCCGACGACGAAGTTTCCGGTCGGGTTGACCAGCAGGCGGAAGTCAGAGACATCCAGGCTCTCGTGGGCAAGGTCCTTCAGGACCGCGTCGACGACGTTCTTGCGGATTTCGGGGGCAAGTTCCTTGACCAGGTCAATGCCCTCGGCGTGCTGAGTCGACAGCACCACGGTGTCCAGGCGGATCGGGGTTGTGCCCTCGTACTGGATGGTGACCTGGGTCTTGCCGTCCGGGCGAAGATAGCCCATGGTGCCGCTCTTGCGAACCTCGGTGAGCCGCCGGGCAAGCCGGTGCGCCAGCGCGATCGGCAACGGCATCAGTTCGGGGGTGTCGCGGATCGCGTAGCCGAACATCAGGCCCTGGTCGCCGGCGCCCTGGAGGTCGAGTGGATCCTTCTCCCCCTCGACACGCACCTCGTGGGCCTCGTCGACCCCCTTGGCGATATCCGGGGACTGCCGACCGATCCCGATGTTGACCCCGCAGGAGGCGCCGTCGAAGCCCTTCTCCGAGGAGTCGTAGCCGATCTCGAGGATGCGCTGACGGACGGTGTCGGTGATATCGGCGAAGGCCTCCTTGGCCGATGTGGTCACCTCGCCCACGACGTGCACCTGGCCGGTGGTGACCAGAGTCTCCACCGCGACGCGCGAAGTCGGGTCGTCCTGCAGCAGCGAGTCGAGCACCGAGTCGCTGATGGCATCACAGATCTTGTCGGGGTGCCCCTCTGTCACCGACTCGCTGGTGAACAGCCGCCCGTTATCGCTCACAGTCAAAATCCCCTATCAACTACTTCGTATCTTTGGTTTCCGGGTCCGGCCCGGAGGTCAGTCCTCGCTGCCGCGCAGGAACGCCGCGATCGCGTCCACAATACGGCTCGCCATCAGTGTCTTCGAACCGTGCTCCAGTGCCACCTCGGTGCCGTCGGAGCCCAGCAGCCAGCCATCATTGCTGTCCACTTCAAAGGCCCGGCCGTCTCCGACTGCGTTGACCACCAGTAAGTCGCAGGCCTTGCGGCGAAGCTTCGCCCTTGCGTGAAACAGCACATCGCCGTTGGCATCGCCGGTTTCGGCGGCGAACCCGACGATCGCGCGCATGTTGGGCAAACCGCCGTCGGCGCGCTGACGCACCGCCGAGGCAAGGATGTCGTCAGTTCGCACGAGTTCGACGGTCGGGCCGGCGACGGAGTCCCCACCGGCGTCAGCAGTCTTCTTTATCTTGCTGGTCGCGGCGTGGGTGGGCCGGAAGTCAGCTACCGCTGCAGCCATCACCAGTACATGAGCCTCAGGGGCGTGCTTGGTGACAGCCTCCTGCAACTGGGCGGCCGAACTGGCGTGCAGGACATGCACGCCCGCCGGGTCAGCCAGCCCTGCAGTGTTCCCGGCGATCAGGGTGACGTCGGCGCCACGCTGGGCGGCGACCCGGGCCACCGCGTAGCCCTGCTTACCGGAGCTGCGGTTGCCGATGAATCGGACCGGGTCCAGCGCCTCACGGGTGCCGCCGGCGGTGATCAGTAATTTCACCCCGCGCAGGTCATACGGCATTGCGTCACGGCGGGCCAGCAGCAGTTCGGCGAAGGTGGTGATCTCCTCGGGCTCGGACAACCGGCCCGGACCACTGTCCGTCCCGGTGAGCCGGCCGGACGCCGGTTCCAGCACCACCGCACCGCGGCGACGCAAGGTGGCGACGTTGTCGGCGGTGGCCGGGTGAAGCCACATCTCGGTATGCATGGCCGGGGCGAAGAGCACCGGGCACCGTGCCGTCAGCAGCGTCGCCGTCAACAGGTCGTCGGCGCGGCCGACCGCGGCGCGAGCAAGCAGGTCGGCGGTGGCGGGTGCCACCACGACGAGATCGGCCTGCTGACCGAGGCGGACATGGGGTACCTCGGGGACATCCTCGAAGACGCCGGTGCGGACCGGGTGGCCGGACAGCGCCTCGAAAGTGGCCGCGCCGACGAAGCGCAACGCCGACTCGGTTGGAACGACTCGGACGTCATGGCCGGCTTCGCTGAGCTGGCGAACTACCGAGCAGGCCTTGTAGGCCGCGATACCACCGGCGACGCCAACGACGATCCGCTTCGGGCCCATGGCAGAGCCGCCTCGCGCGGCTACTCGCCCTCAGTGTGTTCGAGAAGGTCCGCGTGTATCTCGCGCAGGGCGATCGACAGTGGCTTTTCCTGCAGGCCGGGTTCGACCAGCGGCCCGACGTACTCGAGGATGCCCTCACCGAGTTGGTTGTAGTAGTCGTTGATCTGGCGGGCACGCTTGGCCGCGTAGATCACCAGGGCGTACTTGCTCGACACCCGATCAAGCAGTTCGTCGATGGGCGGGTTGGTGATGCCCAACGGGGTGTCGTAGGCAGTGGCCGCACCGGGGGCGGGATCGTAGTGATCCGCAGTGATCGTCACGTGAAAGTTCTCCTGGCAGTGATTTCGATTCGGTGGGCCGTTCGCGAGGTCGGGGGTCCCGACCGCTCACGCCGTTTACGGCGCATTTCCCACCAGCAAGGATACCAATTCCGAGCACGCCGATTCCAATTGGCTGTTCACCACCACCACGTCGAACTCGTTCTGGGCGGCCAATTCGGCCTCGGCAGTCGCCAATCGGCGGGCCATTACTTCGGGGGTTTCGGTGCCGCGGCCGACCAGCCGCTCCCGAAGCGCCTCCCAACTCGGGGGCGCAAGGAACACCGAGACAGCCTCGGGCATGGCGGCCTTGACTGCCCTGGCGCCGGCGAGGTCAACCTCGATGAGGACCGGCTGTCCGGCGTCCGCGGCCTGCAGAACCGGCGCCGCCGGGGTGCCCGAGCGTTGCAGTCCGCCGTGGATGTCGGCCCATTCCAGCAGCTGGCCGCTGTCGATGAGTTCTTGAAACCGCTCGGCGGTGACGAAGTGGTAGTCCTTGCCCTCGACCTCGCCGGGCCTGGGGGAACGGGTGGTCGCCGAGACACTGAAGTGCAGGTCCGGGACCTGCTCACGGAGCAGACGGACGACAGTGGACTTGCCTACGGCCGAAGGGCCGGACAGCACGAGCACGCGTCCACGCGTAGCTCGGAGTTGGCTGTCCGGC
>CAZRFC010000107.1:0-11404 GCA_964598975.1 uncultured Mycobacterium sp.
CGATCGGCACGTCGGCGTGCCGGTTCTTGCCGATCTCGGCCGGGTCGATGTCGGCATGAATGACCTTGGCGTCCGGGGCGAAGGTCGAGAGCTTGCCGGTGACCCGATCGTCGAAGCGGGCGCCCAGGGTGATCAGCAGATCGCTCTTCTGGAGGGCGGCCACTGCAGCAACCGTGCCGTGCATACCGGGCATGCGCAGGTTCTGCGGATGGCTGTCCGGGAAGGCGCCGCGGGCCATCAAGGTGGTGACTACCGGGATGCCGGTCAGTTCGGCCAGTTCCTTGAGTTCCTCGCATGCCTCGCCGCGAATCACCCCGCCGCCCACATAGAGCACCGGCTTGCGGGCCTCGGCGATCAGCCTCGCGGCTTCCTTGATCTGCCGGCCGTGCGGCTTGGTGTTGGGCTTGTAGCCGGGTAGTTGCAGTTGCGGGGGCCAGGAGAACGTGCACTGCCCCTGCAGGACGTCCGTGGGGATATCGACCAGGACAGCTCCAGGGCGTCCACTTCCGGCGATGTGGAAGGCCTCGGCGATCGAACGGGCGATGTCGTCGCCCTCGCGCACCAGGATGTTGTGTTTGGTGATCGGCATGGTGATACCGGTGATGTCCGACTCTTGGAAGGCGTCGGTACCGATCAGGCTCCGACCGACCTGCCCGGTGATGGCAACCACCGGGATCGAGTCCATCTGGGCGTCGGCCAGCGGGGTGACCAAGTTGGTGGCTCCGGGGCCGGAGGTGGCCATCATGACCCCCACCCGGCCGGTGGCATGCGCGTAGCCGCTGGCGGCGTGGCCGGCCCCCTGCTCATGGCGCACCAGCACGTGGCGCAGTTTCTCCGAGTCGTACAGCGGGTCGTAGACCGGCAGCACCGCACCGCCGGGGATACCGAAGATGATTTCGACACCGACTTCCTCAAGGGCGCGCACCACCGCTTCGGCTCCGGTCATCTGCTGCGGTGCTACCCGCTGGGCGGATCGGCCGTTGCGGGTGTCGTGTGCCCCGTTGGACGGGGCGGACGCGGGGGTGGACTCTGAGGGGGACGCCGACGTCTCGGTTGCTCGGGTAGCGGGTGCGCTCACAGTGGTCCTCGTTGTCGTGTTGGGGCTTCATGTTCGGCTGGGCAAGAAAAAACCCCCGTCAGCATGGGCGGCTGTACGAGGGTTGCGCGCTGGTGCGTGTGGCTAAACCCGGCAGAGGGCAAGCGCGGCACCAACGCGCTGTCCTACTACTACGAGATTGCTGCCGGACTCCACCCTCGCAGGCTAGCCCCAGCACAGGTCAAGCGTCAAATTGGTGCGCTAGGCGATGGCCGGCGGAGTGCACGGCAGAGGCAGTGCAATGATGACGCCATGCCCCGCGGACGCGCCGGCACCGATGCGAAGCGACAAGAATCGATGAGGAGGATCGGCGAAGATGTCCGAAGACGACCAGACCGTGATCCGAATCTCGCCGATGGCGCACATCATCTCGGTATTCCTCGCGTTCGCCCTGCTGACGGTCGGCCCGGCATTCGGGAAGGTCGGCTTGGCGCTGATGTTGCTGGTCCCGATCTTCATTTCGGTCGCGATCGAGCGGTTCCGCACGGTTGCCGACGCGGAGACCGTCACCACCCGCACCCTGTTCACAAGCCGGACGGTGCGGTGGCCTCAGATCGAAGGCCTCAGTTTCACCCGCGGCCGGTGGGCACAGGCCCATCTGACCGATGAGTCGAACCTGCTGCTGCCGGCGGTGACTTTTGCGACGCTGCCCCGGCTCACCGCAGCAAGTGGCGGGCGGGTCCCAAACCCCTACCAGCGCTGATCAGGCGAACGGGTTGTTGCCGCGAAGGAACAGCCAGGCGGCGACGCCACCGACCACTCCCAACACGAGAGCGAGAAACGACCCGATGAACGGCCGGCGCGCCCATCCCCGGCCGCCGTCGAAGCCATAGCGGCCCGGCCCGGCCAGGATGATCGTCGCGGCGGCCGCCACCAGCATCAGCAGATATTCGGCCGCCGATCCGAAGATGAACAGCCCGCCGTCCTGCCGTTGGGCGGTGAACGTCGCGAGCGCGCTGTTGACCAGGAAACCCAGTGCCACCGCCGCGGCCACCGGAGTGAACAGCCCGAGCACCAGCAGCACACCGGCGGCGATCTGCCCGCCCGCGGTCAGATAGGTCAGCAGGTTGGCGTTCTGGTAGCCCGCCTCCGTGAGGGTCTCTTTGAATCCCTGCAATCCCGGACCGCCCCACCAGCCGAACGCGTTCTGCAACCCGTGGGCGATGAACACCACACCCAAGGCCACCCGCAGCACCAGCAGGCCGAGGTCCTGCGTTCCGCGCCGACCGGCGGCTTTGGCCATGCCCTCGGCATCGATGGGGTTGATCTCGAGGGGGCCGGCGTGCGGCGGGGGCGGCGGCGAGTGCTGGTGGGCCTGCTGCGCGGCGGGCTGCACGTAGGGCAGCGGTTCCGGTTCGTGAAGCAATCCGTATCCGACGGAAGAGGCGGCACCGGCGGCCGAGCCGCGCAGCTTGGTGGTCTCAGCATCGCCACCGAAGGGTGCGGCGAAGGCCCCGGACGCCAGGTCCTCCTCGGGATCGACCAGCCGGGCCGACGCCGGGCGCACCGGGGCGTCCTCGGGCCGCTGCCAGGCGGGATCGGGGTTTTGGCTTGTCACAGACGTCAGGGTAAGTCTTCTGCCCGGCAAATCGGGGATTTGCCCGGGCGTCGTGGCGGATACCGCCGCCCGATCCGTAACCTGACGGCATGCGTTTGCGTCCCTCGCGCTCAGCCGTGGCCGTGGTCTGCGCGGCCGCGGCCGTGATCTCGGGCTGCGCACGCTTCGACAATGCGGTCTCCCAACCGTTCAGCACGCCACCGGAACTGGCCCCCGGGCCAAAGTCCACGCCGCCGCCTCCCCCGCCGCTGCCGCCCAAGCCGTTCCCCAAGGTCTGCCCGGCGCCCGGGGTCATGCAGGGCTGCCTGGAGAGCACCAGCGGATTGATCATGGGCTCGGACGCCAAAACCGCCCTGGTCGCCGAGCGGACCACCGGAGCGGTCAAGAAGGTCTCGGTCAGCGCCGAACCGACGGTCAAGACCGTCATCCCGGTCGACGGCAGCGGCGACGGCGGACTGATGGACATCGTGCTGTCGCCGACCTATACCCAGGACCGCCTGATGTACGCCTACATCAGTACCCCGACCGACAATCGGGTCGTTCGGATCGCCGACGATGACGTGCCCAAGGACATCCTGACCGGAATTCCCAAGGGCGCTGTCGGCAACACCGGGTCGCTCATCTTCACCAGCCCGACCACGTTGGTGGTGCAGACCGGTGACGCGGGCAATCCGGGTGCCGCCAATGATCCGAACTCGTTGGCCGGGAAGGTCATTCGCCTCGAGCAACCCACCACCGTCGGGCAGGCCCCGCCAACCACCGCGCTGAGCGGCATGGGGGCCGGCGGCGGGATGTGTCTGGATCCGGCCGACAAGTCGCTCTATGTCACCGACCGCACACCAGCAGGTGATCGGTTGCAGCGCATCGGCTCCGACGGCAAGGCCACCACGGTGTGGACCTGGCCGAACCGGCCCGGGGTGGCGGGGTGTGTGGCACTGGACGGCACCGTCCTGGTCAACCTGGTCAACACCAAGCAGACTGTCGCGGTGCGATTGGCGCAGGCCACCGGCGCGGTGACCGGTGACCCCGAGGTGGTCCGCGAGAACACCCGCGGTCACGCGTGGGCGCTCGACGTGGCGCCGGACGGCAACATCTGGGGCGCCACGGTCAACCGGACGGCCGGCGACGCCGAGAAGCTCGATGACGTGGTCTTCCCACTCTTCCCGCAGGGCGGCGGGTTCCCGCGCTCGAACGCCGACGTCACCTAGCCGGGAGCGCGCTAGCCGTACGGCGTCGCAGCCTGATGATGACTCAGGTACCAGGTCACCGTGGTTGCGATCACGACGGTGTACAGCAGTAGCGAGGTGATCCCCATCCTGCGGTCCAGGGCTCGCAGCACCGCGTCTGCAGACTCCTCTGTGGTTCGCCGACTGGCGAACACCGCGTAGCCCATGGCGATCAGAATGTAGGCCATCGACAGGATGTAAATGACGTCCACCATCATCAGGTACTTGACGGAGGGCAGATCGGAATCGGTGGTCCACTGCAGGGCAACCATGGTCAACATCGCGGTGACCCCGATACCGGTGCGGGCTTCGTCAAGCCGGGCGGGCAGCATGTAGATCAACGATGTGATCAGAACGACGATGACGATCGGCAGCATGATCTTCACCAGGTACGGCAGCGCGTCTCGAGCGACCGGAACCTCCAGAACGATGCGGGAGTACGAGTCATTGGCGGGACTGCGGAGGTCCCCGAACCCGGTCGGGTACCGGTGTTCCACCACCGTCAGGGTCGGCTTTCCGATTTCGAAGCCCGGGATCGTCACCGTGTCGCTGATGGTGACCGGGGTGCTGTCGGGAACGAATACGAGTTCGCGGCTGTCCTGATCGATGTCCTCGAGGAGCACGGTCAGTCGTTGTGAATCAAACGGGAAACGATGAAGGTCCATGTTCTTGCTGAACACACCTTGATACCGAAAGCCCTGGTATTTCGAGCCGTCCGGCATGTCAACGGGCTGGTCGGGGAACGGGCGGCCACTCACGCCGCCGGTAGCCGACGAGGTGGTGTTCTCCATGGCGTTGGAGTTCATCACCTCGATCGAGTCGGTCGGATCCACGACGGGACTCCGCCACCGGAACCACATGTAGAAGTCGATGGTGAAACTGCCGGTCTCGGTCTCGAGTCCCTGGATATCGTTGATGTAGGCGCCGACGATCACCTTCTGCGGATCTGCCTGGGCTTTCGCGGGTTCCGACAGCGCGACGAGGAGCGGCCCCAGCAATGCGGCCAGGAGCAGGACGTGAACCAGACCGGCCCACCGGCGTCGCGCCCGCCACGCCCAAACGGGGTTACCCATGGGGCACACCGTACGCATCGTTTGTTTCTTCGGTGGGTGGCGCGCGGATCGTCGGGCTATCGGTTGAGCACCAGACCAGGGTCGAAGGTGGCCCGCGCCGCCACCGACGCCGCAGCCGCTGCCACCACCAACCCGGCGGCACCGTCATAGCCCTTGGGGAAGACGATCTCGGCGCTGTCGGGCCCGTCCCGGTGCGCCATCAGCCAGTCGTAGAGCAGCCAGTCCAGTGCGCAGGTCGCAGCCATCGGGTCCGCCTCGGGCAGTCCGGCCGCCTCCACCACGGTCTGCAGGGCGTCGCGGTGCTCCTTGCGGGCACCCTCCTTGTTCGCCCCGGAGCTGTCGAACATGAGCATCGACAGGGTCAGCGGGAAGCGTTGCCCGGCTTCGGTTCGGACCACCCAACGCCCGCCCTTCCAGGGTTTCTCCGGGTCTACCTGATGGAACTCGCCGTAGCCGCCGACCACTCCAAGGCCGGGGTCGTCGAGTTCGCCGTCGAACGGGGCCGGGCCGAGCAGACCGAGGGGCTGGCGCGCCCGAATGGAGAACAGCGCCGCCGTCCCGACGATCTTGCCGGCCCGTAGATCCGCGGTCAGGCCGGTCTTCGTCAGCGCGGCGGCGTAGTCGAAACACAGCCGGTCCAGCGTCCGGTGCAGTTCCAGCAGTCCGTCGCGTTCCTGGGCGTCGGCCGGCCCGCGGCCGCCGCCGAGGATCTCCCCGAAGCGTTCCGCGGCGATGATCAGCGCGTCGTCGAGTGCCTCCAGATGGGTGGCGATCAGCCGGTCGGGTTCCTCGTCGTCGACCACCAGGGCTTGTAGCGAGGTCGGCGTGCCGGCCGGTGTCGCCCAGTAGAAGCCGATCTGCCCGTCGGACTGGACGATTCGCGGTCTCACGCAGTCCTCCGCCAGATCATCACCCGGTTGTTACCCGAGTCGGCGACGGCCAGGGTGTCGCCGTGCAGGGAAAGTCCGTACGGCCAGCACAGGGTGTTGCGCTGCACCGAGGTCCAGCGGTTCTCGCCGTTGGAGCCGAAATCGGGCTGGGCCAATACGTGGTCGGCACCCCGGCACACCGGGCCGTCGGGCATGCCGTCCCACAGCAGGATCCGGTTGTTGGCCGTGTCGGCCACGGCCAGGCGTTCCCGCCCCCCGGAGGCATCCAATGCCACCGCGTAGGGGAACCGCATCCGGTCGGCGGTGTGCGGGCCGTACGGCCATTCCTCGGCGCTGGTGAAGTCGGGTTGGCCGACCACCCGGTCCGCGGACCGGTCGGCGTCGGGTTGCGGAGTCCAGGCCAATAGCCGGTGATCCCCGGCGTCGGCGACCAGAAGCAGATCGTCCCGGCCCGCAATATCGTGGGCCCAACGGAAGCTGTCCGGGCCGGCGGGGCCGCCGCGGTTCTCGTCATGGGATGTGGCGTCGGTTTGGCCCAGAATGACATCGGCGGGCTGATCGGCTTCCGGAATGCCGTTGCGCCAGCCCAGGACCCGCCGGTTTCCGGTGTCGGCGACCCAGAACGTCGTGCCGACCACCGCGATCCCGAACGGCCAGTACAGGCTGTCCGCCGAGCAGTCACCGCCGCGGTTGACCTCCACCGAACTCGCGTCGGGCTGGCCGATGACCAGGTCAGGCGCCACGTCGCTGACCGTTGGCACCTTGTCCCACACCAGGATTCGGTGGTGCCAGGCGTCGGCGACGACCAATTTCCCGTCGTGCACGATCACGCCGGTGGGCAGATGCAGGCCGCGCTCGGGGCCGCGCCCACCGGCGGCAGGTCCCTCGGTCTCACCATCGGGCTGGCCGAGCAGCACATCGGCGGGCTGCTCGTCACGCTCGGGGACGCCGTGCCAGATCAGTACCCGGTGGTTGCCGGTGTCGGTGACCACCAGATGCTCATCGGACACGAAGACCCCGCGCGGTGAATACATCCACGCCATCGAGGGTTTCGCCGCCGGCAGCGCCAGGCCGCCCGGCGCCGGGGCGCCCAGCCACAGGTGCGGCGCCCAACCACCGGTCAGGTCCACCTCGGGGATCACGTCGGGGCGGGTACCGACACCGCTGATGTTGTGCCGGACGGTGTAGCGGCTCATGATGCCGGGCTGATCATGCTGGGCTCATCCTGGAAGCCGCACCCACGCGTCGCCGTCGTCGACCCGCAGCGGCAACTGCTCAAGTTGCGCGCCGGGGGCGCTGAGGCACTCCCCCGATGAGGCGTCGAAGCAGAAACCGTGCCACGGGCAGGTCAGTGTGCCGTTGCTCAGATCCAGCACCGCCTCGTTGAGTGGTAGCGCTTCGTGCGCGCATTCATTGCGGTACGCCGCGAGGCGCTGACCCAGGTTGACCACGATGACCTCGACGGGACGGCCGTGGTCGGTCAGCGTTACCACCGTGATCTCGTCCACCGGAATATCGGCGGCCGACCCGATCCGCGCCCACCCCTCAGCCGATGGGTCCCGACCGATGCGTAACGACTCGACGGGTATCAGCGTGGGGGTGGGCTCATTCGCGACGACCTCCACCGCAGTGACCGCCGGAACTCCTTGCACGAGAGCCTCTTCGACGAGGTTGCGCAATGTCACTGACGACATCGAACAGCCGTTGCAGGCCCCCTCGAGTCGGACGAAGGCGGTACCGTCCTCGATCCGGACCAGCGCCACATCGCCGCCGTGGCTGTGCAACTGGGGCCGCACGGTTTCCAGCACTTGGTTGGCGTGCGTCACCGGGTCCGGACGCACGATGCCGTGCAGCGAGAGCAGCAGGTGCACCACCGGATCGTCGACGAGGTCGAACAGCACCGGGCGGGTACTTTCGTCCTCCCGCAGGCGACGCACGATGGTGACCAGGCCGGCCCGGTGCACGGCCTCGATGGCGCCCTGCAGTTCCTCGGCTGCGGCACGCGCGGCCGGGTCCAGACCATCGAGCGCCGCCACCGCATCGTCGACGCGCTTGGCCAGGTCCTCGAGGGTGGGCCCGGAGGTGGATTCTGTAGTGGTCATTCCGACATCGTCTCCGTACCCGACATTGTCTCCGTGCGGCTCAGCGCCTGCTGCCGGGAGATCTCGTCGAGCACGCCGCGCACCGTTCGCACCGAGTCGTGGTCGTCGAGTTCCTCGAACAGGAAGCGGGCCTCGTACAGTTTGGCCTTCGCCTGGTCGAATACGCCGAGGTGGGCCAGCACGTTGCCCTGATTCGCCAGCACCCGCGCGCGACCCAGCGGGTCGGCGTGACGGTCACGGGCCGCCAGGACCTGCTCGTACAACTCGACCGCCTCCACCAGGTTGTCGCCCTGGTGGCTCGACGGCGCGTACACCAGCGAGTTTGCCAGGTTCAGCTGCACGCTGGCCCACTGCTCGGGGTAGTCCTCGGGGGTGTACACCTTCAGTGCCGAGCGCAGCGATTGTGCGGCCACCCCCAGGCGAAGCTGACTGGACGCCTCGGTCATCGGCATCGTGAGGTACGCGGTGGCCAGGTCGGCGTGGGCGGCAGCCCACAGCAGCGGCGCCTCCTCACGCAGCACCAACTGCAGCGTCGAATGGTAGTGCGGCACAGCGCGGTTCAGCAGGCCCGGGATTTCCACCGCCTGCCCGTGCAGCAGGCCGGCCAGCGTCAGGTGCATCTCGGCGCGGGCCACCCGCAGGTCCTCGGCACCCTCCAGTGCGCGCAGTCCCTGCTCGAACCGGGCGACAGCCTCGCCGGGGTCGGACTGCGCGGCGACCGACCCGGCCGCACCGAGCAGGACGCCGCGCAGTGGTTCGGCGCCTTTGGGCACCTGGTCGGCCGCACGGTCGAGCAGTGCCAAAGCCTTCTGCGAGTCGCCCTGGTCGAGAGCCTTACTCGCCTGGGCCGATAGCACGAGGGCGGCCAGTTCCCCGGTGGCCGACCCGACATCGGGTGGGTTGTCGGTGCGGCCGACGGCGAACAGCACCACGTCGACCAGGACGCCGAACTCCCCCAGCACGGAGCGAAGTTCGGCCGGGTCCTGCGAGTCGGGGTCCATCACGAAGCGGTTGTACCGGCTGATCGGGTCGTCTCCGGTCAACGCGGCCAGTGCGCCGTCGCGGTCACCGGCCAGTGCGAGTTCGTGGGAGCGCAGCGCGGACGGCCATTCCGGCAGTCTGCCGGCCAGCAGCGCAAGCCGGGCCATCTCGGTTTCCGGTGACGCCGGAATCAGCAGATAGCCCAGGGGCAGCGGGAAGGCACCCAGCGGCTGAGGCCGCACCGCGAGGACGCCCGGATCCCCGGAGACGCCCGCGTCGACGGATCCGATTGAGTCAGTCACAGAACTCCTTGCTCGTTGTCATCCGTTCGGCGGTCCGGCACCGATATCCCGATCAGCCGCGCGGCGGATCAGATCGGCGGCGATGTCGGCGCGGGCCTTCGTGTTGTGGGTGTTGATGCGCTTACGCACCACACCGTCGGCGAACACCACGACGATATCGACGGCCCACCGGCCGTTCTCCTGCACGACGACGGTGTGCACATCGAGGGCCTCATCGGTGGATGTCTTTGCATTGGGGCGGGTTTCGTCAGTCATGGTGTCCACATACCCGGTCACCGCAGCGGAACCCTGAGCGCCTTGTGCTCATCGTCCCAGAATGCAGCACGGATCCCGACCGGGAAACCGTCGGCCAGAACTTCATGGATCAGCACAGCGCGGTCACCGGCCGGGTTGCGTTGTTTGAGCAACAGGCCGCCACTGCTCGGGCCGCGCAGGGGGTAGAGCCACAGCTCACCGTCGCGCGAGATCGCCGCGACCGCATCGGAGGGAAACCGGCCGGCCGCCAGGGCGGCGTCGATCCGTAGATAGCCCTCACCGGTGAACTCGACGGTGACCTCGTCGGCGGTCTGCGGCCGCAGCGGTGCCAGGAAGTCCCGTTCGATCAGCGCGATCACCTGCTCCATACCGGTACTGACCGGCTCGGACAGTTCCGCGCCCATCTCCATGGCGGCTGCCTCGATAAGGAACACGGTGATATCGGTGGGGCAGGCATCGCCCAGCGCCCAGCGGGCGAACGGGATCGCGTGGTCCCACCGGAAGGAGTGAGTGTGCAGTCCTTGCAGCGGCGGAAGCTCGGTGAGTTCCTCGCCCGGCACCCGGTACACGGTCCCGGGCGCGGCGCCGGTCGACGAGGCGTCGACGATGACCACCCGTTTTGCGCCGCGCATCTGAAAGCCGACGTCCATGCCGGCGGTTCCGCCGTCGACCAGTTTGGCTCCCTCGGGGACCCCGCGGTCCCACAGGTGGCGGATCAGGACCGGCCCTACGCCGTCATCACCGCGCAGCAGGTTGCCGCACCCGACGACCAGGACCGCGCAGCCGGGTGGTTCAAGATCGATCTCCGAGGTGATTTCCCCGGTCACACCATTCCGTTGATGACGAACTTCGACAGCTCCTTGCCGGTCTTGCCGTCGTAGGCGTGCACGGTGCAGACCAGACAGGAGTCGAAGCTGCGCGCAACATGCCCGAGCTCGACCGGATCCTCCGGGTCGACGATCGGCGCACCGACGAAGGCCTTCTCCATCGGGCCGAGCACGTCGTTGCCGTCGCGCGGCCCGATGTTCCATGCCGTCGGGGTGATCACCTGGTAGTTCTTGATCTTGTTGTTCTCGATGACGATCCAGTCGGCCAGCGAGCCGCGTGCCGCCTCGGTCGCGCCGAAACCCTTGCCCTCGGCGTACTCGGTGGGCTTGCTGTAGAAGCTCTCCTTGAGGTCGAGCTGATCCAGCCAGGAGCGCACCCACTTGAAGTACTTGGGCGCCTCGTGCAACCGGGCCAGCTGGCGGGTCAGCACGCTCGGGCCGATCTTGTTGTAGATGTCGAGGAACAGCGGGTCGTTGTCCTGATGCGGCCCGGCGTTCGGGCCGGCGGCGGCCATCCGGCGGGCCAGCGGCCCGGTCTCCAGCGGGATGTGGCCGAATCCCTCGACTTCGTAGCGCGGGGACTTGGCCCAGCTGTACTTGCCCTGGGTCTTGGCCTTCTCCGGGTCGATCGGGATGGTCTCGCCCTCGAATGGGTGCAGCGGACGGCTGCCCTCGTAGAACGAGTGGGTGACGTCCTCGCGGACGCGCGCCTGGTCGAACTCGTGCCACTGTCCGCCGGCGAAGATGCCGCCCCGGCCGATCAGCGCGGCGTTGCGGCCCTCGATGGTCGGCCGCTGATACAGATTGGGGTCGAAGTAGGTGCCGGTGGAGATGTAGTTGCCGACGCCTTGGCCGTATTTGTCCAGGCCGACGTCCTGGGAGTAGCGGATCAGGAAGCCGATGTCGCTGTTGCGCTGCGACTCGTTCTCGTCGACCCAGGCCAGCACGTCCTCCCAGGTCTTGTTCTCCAGCCAGCGGTCGATGCTGCAGCCGAGGAGTTCGGGCTCGAGCCAGTTGTCCTTCCAGTTCTCCAGAATCGCGATCGACCGGGTGACGTCGGACAGCGTCGCCGCTCCCATCACGCCGCCGGGCAC
>CAZRFC010000108.1:0-11374 GCA_964598975.1 uncultured Mycobacterium sp.
GGAGACGTGCTGAAGATGTTGGCCGCGGTGACCGTTCCGTCGGTCAGCGCCTTGACCGTCGCGGGACCGCCGCCGTCGCTGATCGCGACGAAGTTGTCCGGCTTGATGACCAAGCCGTACTTGGCCTTGAGCCCGGGTAGCCCCTGCTCCCGGTTGATGAACTCAGAGGGGGCGCCGAACTTCAGTTCGGCGGCATAGGGCACCAGATCGGCGATGCTCTTGAGGTTCCACCGCTGCGCGGTGGCTTCGGTGACCGTCACGGTGTCGGTGTCGTTGGCCGGGGCGGGATTCAGGATCGCCAGATCACCGGGCAGTGACCGGCGCAGCGCCAACTCGACGTCACCGGGTCGCGAGGCGGTGCTCTCGGGGTCGAAGTACTGCAGCAGATTGCCGGTGTACTCCGGGATCAGGTCGATGGAATGGTCCCGCAGTGCCGGGATGTAGGTTTCGCGGCTGCCGATCCCGAACTGTTTGACGACGGTGAACCCGTTGGCCTGCAGTGCTTGCGCGTAGATCTCGGCGACGATCTTGGATTCGGGGAAGTCCGCCGAGCCGACCACCACCGATTTGAGGTCACCGGAGACCGCTCCCCCGCCCAGCGGGTTGGAACTTCCGCAACCAGACACCGTGGCCGCGGTGACAAGCATCAGCACCGCAGCGGAGAACAGCCTGCGTAGCGACGATTTCATCGAGGTCGTCTTCTCCCTGTTGTCCGCGCGCCGTCCATTTCCGGGAACTAGCTCGACCCTAGCGTTTGCGCGGTTCCGTTACCGTCCCGTTGTCGGTTTGGTGGTTTCCTTCCTGGCTTCGACAGGCAAAGATGACGTCATGAGCCGTGAACCGCACGTTTCGCCGGATGAGCCGGTCGATCCCGGACTGCTTCCGGCACCGGAGCCCAAGACGGTGACCAAGGCCCCGGTGCCCGACGGGGCGGTCGAGGACGTCAAGTTCACCCGCGCCGCGGCACTCTGGTCGTCGCTGATCGCGGGATTCCTGGTCCTGATCGTGCTGCTGATCTTTATCACGCAGAACACCGCGTCGGTGGACTTCACCTTCCTGACGTGGCATTGGAGCCTGCCGTTGGGTGTGGCGATCCTGCTCGCCGCGGTCGCCGGTGGGCTGCTCACCAGCCTGGTGAGTGCGGCGCGGATGTTCCAGTTGCGCCGGGCGGCCAAGAAGAACCTTCAGTTCGCCCTAAAGGGTTAGCCGGCAGGCGACTCAGCGAAGCCGGTGGGGCAGCAGGTCCCACACGTGCTCGATGGCGTTGACTCCGCCGACGGTGAAGCTTCCCTTCCGCGAGTACCGCAGCAGGGTGACCGAGGCGTAGTCGATCGGGAAAGACAGCGGATTGGCGGTGCCGAGCACCTCGTGCAGCACGACGTTGATCACCCCGCCGTGACTGAAGATCGCGACGGTGTCGTCATGGTCGGCGGTGGTGACGACGTCGCGGAGTCCCGCCGACACCCGGGCGCGGAATTCCTCGGCGTCGACCGCGGGCGGTAGCTGGCCGCGGGACATCCGTTCCCAGTCCCCGGGCCGCTCGGAACGGACCTGTTCCAGCGGGATGTAGTGCGACATCCCGCGGTCGTACTCGGCGAGACGCTCGTCGGTGTGGATCGGCAGACCCGTCGCGGCGGCCACCGGTTCGGCGGTCTGCACAGCGCGGCGCTGCGGGCTGGAGACCAGCCGGCTGATGGGGAACCGGGCGAGCGCGGCGGGGAGCCTGCGGGCCTGCTCCCAGCCGGCGTCGGTCAACTCCGGGTCCGAACCCTGGCCGGACTCGGTGCGCAGCGGCAGCGCGTGCCGAACCAGGAGCACCTGCATGGGTGCAACCATAGAGCCGTGGACAAAAACGGCTACGCCGACAAGCTGTTCGACCTGACCGACCGGGTGGTCCTGGTGACCGGCGGCAGTCGCGGGCTGGGCCGTGAGATGGCGTTCGCCGCGGCCCGGTGCGGCGCCGATGTGGTGATCGCCAGCCGCAAATACGACAACTGTGTGGCCACCGCCGCCGAGATCGAAGCCGAAACCGGGCGAACGGCAATGCCGTACGGCGTTCACGTCGGCCGCTGGGACGAACTCGACGGACTTGTCGACGCCGTCTACGACCGATTCGGGAAGCTCGACGTTCTGGTCAACAACGCCGGTATGTCACCGACCTTCGGCTCGCTGACCGAGGTCACCGAGAAGCTGTTCGACACGGTGGTCAACCTGAATCTCAAAGGGCCGTTCCGGTTGTCGGCCCTGGCCGGTGAACGCATGGTCGCCGCCGGCGGCGGGGTGATCATCAACGTCAGCACCCACGGTTCGCTGCGGCCGCAGCCGTTCTACCTGCCCTACGCCGCGGCGAAGGCCGGACTCAACGTGCTGACCGAGGGGCTGGCCAAGGCCTACGGCCCGACGGTGCGGGTGAACACGCTGATGCCCGGGCCGTTCCTCACCGACATCAGCAAGGCCTGGGACTTCGATGATGTGAACCCGTTCGCCGACTATGCGCTGCAGCGCGCCGGGGAACCGGCCGAGATCGTCGGGGCGGCGCTGTTCCTGATGTCGGACGCCTCGAGTTTCACCACGGGTTCGATCCTGCACGCCGACGGCGGCTTCCCGTGAGGTCTACTCCTCGTCGTGCAGGGCTTCGAGTCGGTCGTTGACCCGGGCCAGCGCCTCGTCGAGGACGTCGACCTTGTCCCCGCGCTTCTGGTTGGCCTGCTCGGCTGCCCCGCGGCCGCCCTCGGCCTCCACCCGCGCCGCACCCTGACGGCGCAACAGGTCGAAGTTCTTCTCCCGCACCTTGCGCAGCCGGCTCTGCAGGTCCTTCACCGACTTCGCGTCCATCCGGGCCAGCGCCTCGGGGGCGGTCTGGTCGACCAACTCGTTTTCGTCGGCGCTGAGGTTCACGTGGTTGCTCATCAGATGTTCCTAGCTCACGGCTCGATGTTGTCGAAGGCCGGGGTCGATCACCTTCGGCCTCGACGTCATGGTCGCGGATTTAGCCGCTACCCCGGCCCGGTCCGCGCTAGGGTCGTCGGGTGGACATCCTGGACATGCCGCCGCTGGGTTCGGAGCCTGCCGAACCGCAGCCCATTCTCACCTTCGAGAACCGGCAATACGACTTCAACGGGCTGTCCGACGAGATCAAGGAACTGGTGCACGGCATGCAGGTTGCCGACGCCCAGATCCGATTGCAGGAGGACAACCTCAGGGTGCTGGCAATCGGTCGCCAGGCGATTGCGATGCAACTCAACGATCGCCTGCAGTCGGTGAACCCCATCGGTTACATCCAGCCGCAAGGCTGACAGGCGCGTGGATCGCGCGAAGTTGCTCATTGGCCACCCTCCCCTGTGAGTACGTCGATGACGCGGGGCGCGAAAAATATCCTCTTGTAGGCCTTTTCGTCGACGACATCCAGAATTCCGAGCTTCATGAGCTGGCCGATCAAGGCGTTCGCACGCCCATAGGAGATACCCAACCGCGCTTCGACCTGACGCACGGTGAACGATGGGTTCGCGACGGCCAGATCAACCAGGGCACGTGCGTTCGCCGAGCGCAGGTTGGAGCCACCAACGACGTCGGCCAGCTCGGCTTGCACCCTGACTAAGGCCCGCATCTGCGTGCGGGTCGACTCGGCGGAGGCTCGCAGACCGGCAGCGAAGAACCCGATAAACGGATCCCAGTCTCCTCGGGTGCTCACCGCGAGAAGGTGGTCGTAGTAATCGGTGCGCCGTGCCTCAAACCATGGGGAAACCGTCAGTGTGGGCTCGGCGAGCACCCCGATGGCTTGTAGGTGCAACACGATTAACAACCGCCCCAGCCGCCCGTTCCCGTCGATGAACGGGTGCAAGGTCTCCAGCTGATAGTGCGACATTGCCGTGGCCACGACTGGGTCGATCCGGGCACGGTGGTCCTGCCGCATCCACCCGACGAGCCCATCGAGGCCTGCTTTCAGATGGTCCCCGGGAGGGGAGGGAACGAAACGCGCTGCCGCCAAGGGGTTGCTTTGCGCCGCTCCGCCGGCCCGCTTGCCTATGACCACCTGGGTGTCGCGCAACCGTCCCGAACCGTCGGCCAGTGGTGTGCCCCGCATCAGTATCCCGTGGAGATCCTCCAGGAACGCGGTGGTGAGCGGACGGCCATCTCCGACCCATCCGAACCCGTAGTTGGCCATTCGCTCGTAATTCAGGATTTCAACGAGATCCAACGTCGCGGGTTCATCTGCGTCAGCAGTCAACACCTGCCTGAGGGGGGCGTAGGTACCCTCCAGCGCAGAGGTGGCCTGCGCCTCGCGGCGTAGCGTCGGAGCCCGGAGCAATGTCGGGTCGGGGAGGTGGGCGGACGTGCTGTCCAGCGCGGCAAGTGCTGCTCGTGCTTCTGCCACCGCGAGGATTGTCGAAGGGCTGAGTGCTGGCATATCGCCGGGAAGTGGTGCCGGTACAAACGCCTTGCCCGGACTGCCGTCCGGTGCGGTCACATCCACCAGTGCGCCAGACATGTCGTTTACGAACATTGCCAGGTCCACAATGTCTGACTATAGACACTTGTCAGACATTGTCCCCGTAATCTGGCTGGTGGTTTGGATGCGGGACATCAACCGGTTCAACAGTTCGCAGCAGCCGAGTTTCGAATCGACTCTCAGGGGGTGATGATGTTGAAGTCCGGGTCGGGTTTGTCCATCACGCCCATCAGAGTTTGCAGTGCGGCGGCGTCGCCGCTGACCTCCAGCCCCGGCGAACTCAGGTCACCCATCGCCGCCGCCAGCAGCCGCATCTTGGCCGCCAGTTTCACCGTCGCGGTGGCCGACTCGGGGTCGGCCGCCCGTTTGCGGTAGACCAGCACCCCGTTGCGGAGCGTGACCCGGTAGTTGGCTCCCAGGTCGGCGAAGGTGACGTCCAGTGCGATGTCCACATCCCAGGCACGCGGCCCGTTGACGGAGATGGCCAGGATGTCGAACATCTGCTCGGGGGTCAGTTGGCTCAGCATGGTCGGGGCCTGGGTGCTCACGGGGGTGCCGAAGTTTCCGGTGCGCAGTTCGGTGGAACCGGACAGGAAGAAGTTGCGCCACGTCGCGCACTCCGCACCATAGCCCAGCTGTTCGAGGGTGTCGGCGTACAACTCGCGGGCACCGGAATGGTTCTCGTCGGTGAAGATGGCGTGATCCAACAGCGTTGCCGCCCAACGGTAGTCGCCGGCGTCGAAGGCCTCCTGAGCGATTTGGACGACCCGGTCCATCCCGCCAATCGCGGCCACGTAGCGCGGGCCGGCCTCCTGCGGCGGGTGTGGCCACAGCCGGCCCGGGTTGCCGTCGAACCAGCCCATGTAACGCTGGTAGACCGCCTTGACGTTGTGATTGACCGAGCCGTAATAGCCGTGGGTGTGCCAGGCCTTCTCCAGTGCGGGCGGCATCGAGAAGTTCTCGGCGATCTCAATGCCGGTATAGCCCTGATTGAGTTTGCGCAACGTCTGGTCGTGCAGATAGGCGTACAGATCACGTTGGAGCGAAAGGTATTCCACGATCCGATCGCGGCCCCAGGTGGGCCAGTGGTGCGAGGCGAACACCACGTCGGTGCGATCGGCGAAGGCGTCGATGGCCTCCGTCAGATACCCCGACCAGGCATGCGGGTCACGAACCAGCGCACCGCGCAACGTCAGCAGGTTGTGCAGGTTGTGGGTGGCGTTCTCGGCCATGCACAACGCGCGGAACTTCGGGAAGTAGAAGTGCATTTCGGCCGGCGCCTCGGTGCCGGGGGCCATCTGGAACTCGATCTCCACCCCGTCGATGGTGTGGGTCTCCCCCGTCGTGGTGATGTCGATGGTCGGGACGATGATGGCCACCTCGCCGGTCGACGGCGCTTGCCCCAGACCGCATCCGACCTGTCCCTGCGGCCCGCGGTCCAGTGCGGTTCCGTACATGTAGGCGGCCCGCCGTGTCATCGCAGTCCCGGCGTAGACGTTCTCCTGCACCGCGTGGCCGATGAACCCCTCCGGGGCAAGCACCGGTACTTTGCCGGCGTCCACGTCGGCCTGGGTGGTGACCCCGAGGACACCGCCGAAGTGGTCCACGTGGCTGTGGGTGTAGATCACCGCGCTCACCGGACGGTCGCCGCGGTGCCTGCGATACAGGCCCAGCGCGGCGGCCGCGGTCTCGGTGCACACCAAAGGGTCGATGACGATCACCCCGGCGTCGCCCTCGATGAAGGTGATGTTGGACAGGTCGAGGCCGCGGACCTGATAGATGCCCTCGACGACCTCGTAGAGGCCCTGCTTGGCGCTCAGCGCCGACTGCCTCCACAGGCTGGGGTGCACCGATGCCGGCGGGTCGCCGCGCAGGAAGTCGTAGACGTCGTTGTCCCACACCACCCGGCCGTCGGCGGCGGTGACCACACACGGTTCGAGTGCTCCGAGGAAGCCCCGGTCCGCGTCGGCGAAATCGCGGGTGTCGTCGAATGGCAGGGCGGCGACGTGGCCGCGGTTGAGGGATTCGATCACCGGGGTCGGGGCTTTGTGGTCCATCGGATGAATTGTTCCCTGATCCGACGGCGTGCGCCATGATTGCGCCGATGCCGGACCATTTCCCGAGTCGCCTCGCTCCTGCCCGCCGGACCCCGTTCCCCGGATTGACCCGACGGAACGTCGGCACCGAGGTGCTGGCCGGGATCACGCTGCTGGCGATCGCGCTGCCACTGAATATCGGCTACGCCCAGATCGCCGGACTGCCGCCCTCGGCCGGCCTGTATGCGCTGGTACTGCCATCGGTGGTGTTCGGGCTGCTGGCCTCCTCGCGGCATCTGGTGGCCGCCCCGGACGCCGCCGCCGCCGCGCTGGTGGGTTCGGCGCTGTCCGGGGTCGCCGTCGCCGGAACCGCCCACTATGCGGCGATGGCCGCCGCCCAGGCCATCATCGGCGGCCTGCTGTTCGTGGCCTGCTCGGTGTTCCGGTTGGGCTTCCTGGCCGATTTCCTGTCCAAGCCGATCCTGATCGGCTTCGTCGGCGGCCTGGCCACCGACATCCTGCTCAGTCAGATCGCCAAGATGATGGGCATCAAGGTGGACAGCGGCGCGGAGTTCTTCGAGCGCCTGGTGCAACTGTTCAGCCGCCTCGGCACGGTGCACTGGTGGTCGCTGGGCCTGAGCCTCGCAGTGATCGGCATCCTGGTGCCCGCCCGGCGGCGCCTACCGGCGATTCCATGGGCGCTGATCGTTCTGGTGGCCGCCACCGTCGCCTCGACGACACTGCACCTGCCCGGCCACGGAGTTGCCGTACTCGGCTCGGTGCCCTCCGGGCCGCCGGTACTGGCGTTCCCCGACCTCGACTGGCACGGCTGGGTGGCGGTGATCCTGCCGGCGCTGGCCATCACCACGGTCACCGTCGGCGAGGGCCTGCTGTTGGCCCGGTCCTACGCCGACAAGTACGGCTACTCCACCTCCCCCGACCGAGACCTGCTGGCCTTCGGCGCGGCCAACATCGCCTCCGGCCTATCCTCGGGCTTCACCATCGGATCCTCCACATCGCGGGCGGCAGCCATGGATCAGGCGGGCTCTCGCACCCAGTTACCGCTGCTGGTAATGGCCGCCGGCGCGCTGCTGCTATTAATCTTCGGTGCCGACCTGTTGGCCGGCATCCCGTCGCCGGCGATCGGCGCGATCGTCGGCGTTTCGGTGGCCAAATTGATCGGCGTCCGGGAACTGCGCCAGCTGTGGCGGCTGTCGAAGTTCGAAACCGCGGTGGCGGGAACGTGTTTCGCCGGCGTTCTGCTCATCGGCCCGCTGGCCGGGATCGTGCTGGCGTTCATCCTGTCGCTGATCAACCTGCTCCGTAAGGCGGCCCGCCCGGCCGTCGACGTCCTGCAGGGATCCGACGACCCGCACGTGTCGCTGACGGTGTCGCAGGACGGCGCGGGCGAGACGGTGCCCGGGGTGATCGCCCTGCGTTTCGCCGCACCGATCTTCTTCGGCAACGCCGCGACGCTCAGCTCCGTGATCCGCCGGGCGGTCCGCGAGGCCCCACACCCGGTGTCGGCGTTCATCCTCGACATGGAGGGGGTGAGCGATGTCGACGTCACCGGCGCCGAGGCACTGGCCAAGGAGTTGCAGTGGCTGCAGGGCAACGGTATCACCTTCGCCTACTCCAGGGTGCGGCCGCAGTTGCGCGCCAACCTCGAGCGGATGCATCTGTTCCAGGGGCACAACGTCTTTGACACCAACCGTGAAGCGTTGGCCGCGCTCAGGCCAGGCGGGCAGAGTACCGGCCACCAAGGGTGAGGAGTGCGGTTCCGACGGCAACAACCACGCCGGCCGTTGTGAGGAACGTCGTGGCCATCCCCAGTGTGTTGATCAGAAACCCGAGGCCGACCGCACCCACGGCGGTGGTACCGGTGACCAGGACGAAGAACAGGCCCATCATCCGCCCGCGCAGACTCTCCGGCACCTCGACCGCGACCGTCGACTGCCCGCCGATGAAGACGAACTCCCACCCGAAGCCGATCATCACCGCACCGAGAAGGTCGACCGCCAGACCATGCTGAGGAGTGACTGCCAGCACGACCATCCCCGGCGCGGCCAGGAACAGGCCCACGGCCATCAGTCGCCGCCGGTTGGCCGGCGAGTTGTTCGCCGTTCCGATGATCGGGTTGGCCAGGACCGCACCCACTCCGATCGCCCCGATCAGCAAGCCGACCGCCGCGGCTGTCATCCCGTGTTCCTCGGCCACCGTCGGCATCAACTGCTCGACCGGCGCGATGAATGTGAAGAAGGCGCCCACGCCGACGGCGACCATCGCGGTAAGACCCTGGGTACCAACGCTTTCCGGAGCTTCGTCGTCGCGGGGTGCAGATTCCCGGGGCTTGGCGGCACCGGAAACCAGCGACGCGCCAGCCAGAACCGCGGCGACCAGGAAGTAGGAGGCTGCGTTGAACGCGAACGCCGTCCCGATGCCGACCCAGTGGACGACGAAGCCGCCGGCCACGGCCCCGGCCAGTCGGGTCACGTTGAACATCATCGACGACTGAGCGACGGCAGCCTGCCGCGACTCCTCCGGCACCATCAGCGTCCCGACCAGGCTGACCACCGGACAGTTGAGGCTGTAGGGGACGGCCCCGGCGAAAACCAGTGCGTAAAGCCAGCCGACCGGCAGGTCGCCGACCAGGTCCAGGATCGCCAGCACCGTGGCGGGAACGCCCTGCAGCAGATACAGCACGATCGCCAGTCGACGAGGCTCGTAGCGGTCAGCGAGTGCGCCGCCGATCGGTCCGCCCACGATGGACGGCCCGAGCGCCAGCGCGGCAAGCAAACCGACTGAGGCCGCACTGCCGGTGTTCTGGTAGACGTACCAGGTGGCCGCCACGATCTGTATGTACGAGCCGGCCGAGGACACCGCCCGGGCGATGAAGAAGCGGCGAAAACCCGGGAAACACAGCGGGCTTCGCGGTCGGGCGGAATTCACCGCGCCACGGTAGATGGATCGGGTGCGAGTTCGCCGGATAACACCGGCAGGCGCACCGCGAACTCGGTGTCGCCGGGCACGCTTCGCAGCGAGATGCTGCCGCCGTGGGCACGAACGACCGCCGACACGATGGCCAGACCCAACCCGGTGGACCCGTCGGCCGAGTCACCCCGGTGGGTGCGGGCGGTGTCGGCGCGGGCGAACCGCTCGAAGACCTCCGACTGAAGATGAAGGGGGATGCCCGGTCCGTCGTCGGCGACCCTCAGCACCGCGGCGTGTGAATCGGCGGACAGCGACGTGGTGACCGTCGTCCCGGCCGGGGTGTGGACTCTCGCGTTGGCCAACAGGTTGGCCAGCACCTGATGCAGCCGCGCCTCGTCGCCGGGCACCAACACCGGCGCTTCGGGAACGTCGAGATTCCAGCGGTGCTCGCGCCCGGCGGCGTGGGCGTCGCTGACCGCGTCCGCGCACAGCCGGGCCAGGTCCACCGGCCGGCGTTCCAGCGGCCGGCCGGAATCCAGCCGGGCCAACAGCAGCAGATCCTCGACGAGGTGGGTCATCCGTTCGGCCTCGGACTCCACCCTGCTCATTGCGTGCGCCACATCGTCGGGCACCTCCGAGCGCCTGCGCTGGGCCAACTCGGTGTAGCCGCGGATCGCCGCCAGCGGGGTCCGCAACTCGTGGCTGGCGTCGGCGACGAACTGGCGCACCCGGCTCTCACTGGCCTGCCGGGTCGACAGCGCGGCCGCGATGTGATCGAGCATCCGATTGACCGCCAAGCCGAGGCGGCCGACCTCGGTGCCGGGGTTGGCGTCGGTGCCGGTGACCCGCATCGGCAGCGCCACCTCGCCGCGGTCCAGCGGCAGGTCGGCGACGCTGCCGGCAGTGGCGGCGACCCGGTCCAGCGGGGCCAGCGCGCGGCGGATCACAGCCCGGCCGGCCAGCGCAGCCACCGCCACCGCCAGCGCGGTCACCACCGCGAAGATCAGCGCCACCCGCATCAGCGTCTGCTGGACGGCACGCATGCTCACACCGACGACCACGGTGTTGCCCGGCCGGCGGCCCGGCGCCGCCGCAATGCGATAGCGGCCCAGCCCGTCGAGGTTCACCGACGCGGGACGGCGGTATCCCGCGGCGGCCGCCAGTTGCCCGGCGGCGGCCGGTGTCACCGCATCGCGGTCACCGCTGCGGTTGAGCGCCCCGGCCTTGGTCGTCGTCCCGTCACTGACGATCGCGGCGACCATCCCGATCGGCTGGCCAGGGGCGTCGAGGAACTCCGGCCCCGGCCCGGACCGGGGCGGCGGAATCGGCGGCGGCATCCGGCCGTCGGGCGGGAACGGTGGGGGCGGGCGGCGCTCCATCCCGGACGAGCGCTGGGTGATCTGCAGCAGTTGGTTGTCGAGTTCCCCGACCAGATAGCGGTACAACGCGAATTCGGTGACCCCCGCGATGCCAACGCAGACGGCGGCCAACAGCGCGATCTGGCCGGCCAGTAGCCGGGCCCGCAGGGACCTAGGCGGCCGGCTTGATGACATATCCGGCCCCGCGCAGCGTGTGAATCATCGGCGGGCGCCCGCTGTCGATCTTCTTCCGCAGATAAGAGATGTAGAGCTCGACGATGTTGGACCGGCCGCCGAAGTCGTAGCTCCACACCCGGTCCAGGATCTGAGCCTTGGACAGCACCCTCTTGGGGTTGCGCATCAAATATCGCAGCAGCTCGAATTCCGTGGAGGTCAGCGTGATCGGCTCACCCGCCCGGGTGACCTCGTGGCTGTCCTCGTCGAGCACCAAGTCGCCGACGACGATCTGGGATCCGGTGTCCGAGGCGCTGATTCCACTGCGACGCAACAGCGCTCGCAGCCGCAGCACCAATTCCTCCAGCGAAAAGGGCTTGGTGACGTAGTCGTCGCCGCCCGCGCTCAAGCCGGCGATGCGATCC
>CAZRFC010000109.1:0-2243 GCA_964598975.1 uncultured Mycobacterium sp.
CTTCTTCGCCACCACGGCCCGGCAGTCGGAAACGCTCGCCCCCTCCTTGAGGCGGGCGACAATCAACTTGAGGTTGGCGTCAACGGGCTGGTAGTTCCGTCCGGTCTTCGCGTTCAGGAAAACCAGCACGTCGCGGGCAAGGGGGTTGTAGTGGTTTCCGTTCTTCGGTTTTTCAGATTCGGGCGGAAATGCGTCGGGCACAGCCGAAGGCTTGCCCGACAATGCCTTTAGGTTTACTTCTTCTCTTCTCTTCTCTTCTCTAGTCCGCATTTTGTCCGCTTGCGATGCGGACATTTGTCCGCGATTTGTCCGCTTGCGGTGGGACTCTTGGGCGCGTCTTTTTGCCGACTGTCCGTTGTGCTGATCGAACCTCGGTATAGAGAGGGAATCGTCGTTTTTTTCGAGCCAGCCGACAGCAATCATTGCGCCAGAAAAACCAGGCCAACCGATCAGGTCGTCAACAACCTCTGGCGTGTATCCGGTCAAGGTGCCATCCTCTGAATGGACATCGAACAGACACCAAACGGAATGTAGTCCGCCAACAACGCGCAATCTGTCCGCTTTCAATGCGGACGAAATGCGGACAACTTTCGGACTCGTCAGTAGGTCGACCCGCATCTTGATCCATTCCCCAGCCATTACCACGCTCTCCAAATCCGCTCATGCCGCCCCGAGGCGGTCATCCGATGCGTGGGTAGGGGTAGGGCCTTGCTGGCGTGCTCAAGGTGCTTTGCGACGGCCATTACGGCTTCATCTTCAGTTTTGAATTCACCAAGGCATACCGGCTTCCCATTTATATGTGGTCCACGCGCAACCCATTTTTTTGTTCGCATGGCAAACGAAACCCCCTTATGGATGCTGGTTTTCCTTTTCCCAAGATGGCCGACCATTGGTGGGGTTGTTTGCCTAAACGTAATGTCTCCTGTCGGCTCAATGTGCGTCCATGTTTCGCCCCTGATGATCGCCGACATTGACGACCTGGAAATTCCGTATTCCCTGGCAATGGCAGCCTGAGTGATTGGCTCGTTTATAAATCTCAGCTTTATTTCTGCAACCATGGCGTCGGTTAGTTTTGCAAGGTGCTGTTTCGCTCCCCTAACCTGCGTGCCGTGGCGAATGGCGTCATGCACATTTCCTGCGTGCGTGTCGTACCGGAGATTGCGGATATCGTTGTTTTGCGGATTGCCATCGGAATGACACGTCACCATGCCGTCCGGTCGCGGGCCAATGAACGCGAGCATTACGAGAACATGCACACATCTACTTACGCTTCGCCCGTTATCATCAGTTAGGGAGCAGCGCGGATATCCGTTCGGATCAAGGTGAATTGATGAATGACCAGGCCGCGCGTTATGCACCGTCACATCACGCCTCACTAGTCCTGTATTACTGACCGAATACCTACTGAACCCTGGAATTTGACGCCACTCCATCAGATCACCCTCCAGACTCTTTCCGATCTACCAGAAGCCGACAACCTTGTTTCGCCAGTGGGCGAGGCCAGTCCGGCCTTGAAGAGATCGGCAGTCCGCTTGTTGATCTGGTGCGCCATTAAATGTGAATGCTTGGCAATTTCATCGCACGTCATCGGCCCCTTCTCGCGCAGTACGGCTAGGATGGCGGCGCACTGCCCTGCGGCAAACTCCTTCACCCTGCCCGCTGCTTCCTTGCTGGTGGCAGGGTCACGGCGCCGGGCGAGTTTGTGCGGGGTGAAGTCAATTGCGAGCTGGTTCATTTTTTCCCCCTGCAATGTTTGCAAATCGTTGCGCCAGGCCGGTATTGCGTGATGCTGCGCGGCTTGCGGCACGTCTTGCATACCTGCGTCCTGGATATAGCGTACTTCGCCAGCTTGTCGCTATTTTTCCGATATCGGGCCTCGGCGTTTGGCGTCACTTTTTCCCCGCCTTCGCTTGCGCCGCCTTGTGCGCCGCGAAATGATGCTGCACGCGAGGCGGTAACTTCTTGTTTTTAACCCATAGGGAAACCGCCGCGCGGGTATAGCGCAACTCCTTGGCCGCAGCGGATTGCGTGCCGAAGTATCGAACGAGCTGATCTGGTGTTTGCTTTGACATGGCCGAAGTATAGACGCCCTAAAATTATATTGTCAAGGGTCTTGACTTATATTTTTTTGTCAATTATATTGCAGTTGTGCGGCCAATCCTTTCGCGGGCCGCGCTCCCCGACCAGGCGGGGTTTTAGCTGGGCCGTTCCTGTGATGCGCGGCCCGGCTCTCTTCAAAGGAG
>CAZRFC010000109.1:2343-11330 GCA_964598975.1 uncultured Mycobacterium sp.
CCTGATCGAGCGGGGGATCATCACGTGCTGACCGCCGACATCGTAATCATGCTCTGCATGGCGTGCTTTCTGGCCGGCGGGTTCCTGGGGGATTTATGAAGTCCCGCCTCTACATTTACTGGCTGCGCTTCTTGAGGTTCGCCAACGCCATCGATTTGGACGCCGCCAAGCGTTCGGGGAATGAGGACGTGAAGATGTGGTGCAGGAACCGCATTTCGGGGCTGGATCGGGAAATCGACAATCTGGAAATTACTCATCATGGATGACTGGCATAGCGATGGGGAAGCCGCCCATGCCTATCAACTCCTGCAACAGGAGCGCGAGGAGTGGCTGAAAGATTCGGCTGCACAAGCCGAGTATCTGGAATTTCTTAAATCATCACAGGAGGAATTGGTATGAAGTGGAGCGATGCGGGTGGTAGTTTCGAACAACCGGAACCCGGCACTTACGCTGCTGTCTGCTACAAGATTTTAGATGTAGGAACACAGGAGGGGGAATACCTCGGACAGAAAACAGTCAAGCGCCAGGTCATCATTGGATGGGAACTATCCGAGAAAATGACGACCGGCGACAACGCCGGAAAGCCGTTTGTCGTTTCCAAGTTCTACACCCAATCCCTGAACGAAAAATCGACGCTGCGGCACGATCTGGCCGGCTGGCGGGGAAGGGACTTCACGCCGGAAGAACTGGCTGGGTTTGACGCAAAGAACATCCTCGGGAAACCCTGCATGCTGTCCCTCACGCTCTCGGATAAGGGCAAAATCAAGGTTGCATCCGTCGCCAAGCTCCCGAAGGGCATGGAAGGCCCGACGCAGTTCAATGCGTCAATCTTCCTGTCGCTGGAGCCGCAGGACTTTGATCGCAAGGTATTCGATCAACAGACAGAGAAGATGAAGTCCATCATCATGGCATCGCCGGAATGGGCAATCTTGACTAGTCGCGCCAAACCCGCAAACCCTTCCGGCTTTGACGATATGCCCGACGATAAGCCGTGGGCCGATGCTGATGACATCCCGTTCTGATATGGCTACCATCGTTTTCGATATCGAGACAATTCCCTGCGCCGACCCGGCCATCATTGCCGAGATCGAGGCGGGGGTGAAGCCGCCCGGCAACCTCAAGAAAGCCGAGACGATTGCGGCATGGGAAGAAACCGAGAAGCCTGCCGCCGTCCTGGAAGCCGTCCGCAAGACATCCTTCGATGGCACCTATGGCCGGATATGTTGCATCGGCTACGCTGTTGATGATGAGCCGGTGGAGTGCGCCTTCGGCAACGAGGATGACGTGATTACCAACTTCTTCCGGTGGCTGGAGGGTGCGGCGAGAATCAGCAATTACACGGATCGCCAATCCGCCGTATTCGTCGGCCACAACATCCTGTCGTTTGACCTGCGTTTCTTGTGGCAGCGATGCGTCGTCAATGCCATCCGACCGCCTGCCATCATCCCCTTCGCCGCAAAGCCGTGGGATGGGAAAGTATTCGACACGATGACGGCCTGGAATCCTGATCGTGATCGCAAGATCAGCCTGGACAAGCTCTGCCGGGCGCTCGGCGTGCCTACCAGCAAGGGCGATCTGGACGGCTCCAGGGTAGCCGAATACTGGCAGGCCGGCCGTCATCAGGAAGTGGCTGCGTACTGTATGGGTGACGTGGAAGCCGTCAGGCAATGCCACAAGAGGATGACCTTTTTTTGAGGCGCCGGCATCGTTGGCGCGTGGAATGGTGACGCCGAACGTGGAAGTGAGGGGGCCGACGGCGGCTTTATCGCCGGAGGCTCCCTCTCGAACGAAAGGTTAGAAATCATGGGCTCAGAACAGGGCATGTTGAGAGCTACTTTCTTTGCGGCACTGCTTGTGTTGGTGCTGAACTTTTTGACGCTGGCGGCGAACCTGCTGTCGTACCTTGATCGGGAGCGGGCGCTTGAAGTTGCGGCTGATTTGGAAAGACGCGTTGCTGCACTTGAGGGAGTGCAAACACAGCCACCACAATTGCCAAGAGAGAAAGGGCAACCGAAGTGACAAGCAACCAGAATGAAGGAACGGTACTCCAGTGTGTTTTGCCGGCCCTCTCGATGTTTCTCGCCTGCAACTCCGATGTTATGAGCTGTAGGAACTGCATTGTCATCATGCCCTTGCGTCCATCTTCACCGTTCAGCGCAGCAAGGAGTTCTGCGTCTGACATTGCCTTGACCTTGGCGACACTGATCCGCATTGGGATCATGTGCGACATGTCAGGCATTTCAATCTCGAAGCGGTCGCGCATGATGAGTTCTAACGTTGAAGTTCAGCGGGACTCCGGCAGCATTATCGCCGGAGGCTCCGCTGGAACGCCGGGTTATGCAGCATTCTTAACGGAGAAAACATGAGCGCATTGAAACTACCAGAAGGTACGCCCATGCTAGACATGGACAGCCCAACATTCGCAGAGGACTTTGCAAACGCAATTGGATTACAGCCGGGAGAAAAACTGGAGATTGTGACTCCACAGTTTGAGCGCACTGACGGCCTGCAAGTGCCGACGCTTGTTGATTTCAACGACTGGGAGAACCTGCACAAGAAAGATGAAGTAACTCTTCGCGCACTTGGGTTCGGCGTGTGGGATGAAACCGAAAAAGGAAAGCACTGGCTATTCCCAAAAGAATGGTACGACATCATTCCAGACGGCCACCCAATAACTGACATTTCAGGAAATCAGGAAGAGTTTAAACGTGGCGAGACCGACGACGACTATCGTTTTGGCTGCTTGGCGTTTGGGTTCATCCAAGAGCCGCAGCCGGTACTGCATAACGTGGAGTTGAGGGGCGCGGAGCAAGCATCGCTCGCGGAGCGTCCCTCTCGAAGAGACAGTTAGAACTGCCATGCCGATACGACCGGAGAACAAGGCGCGATACCCGGCAGACTGGAAGCTGCGGAGCCGGTTCGTGCGGTTCATTCGGGCGCGTAACCGCTGCGAGTGGTGCGGAGCCGAGAACGGCCAGCCGCACCCGGAGACGGGGAGCAAGGTGGTTTTGACAACGGCGCATGTGTTTGACCACCGGCCGGAAGCCGCGAGCCTGCTGAACCTCGCGGCGCTGTGCCAGAAGTGCCACAACGCTCATGACGCCAAGATGCGGCGCGAGGGCCGGCGGCAAAGAGCAGAACTGGAGAGCGGGCAACATGCTTTGCAGTTCTAACTGCGAATTCACCGGCCGCCGATAGGCGGTCCGGTGGAATGTGTAGTTAGGTTTCTTGTGCCACAAATAATGCTTGACTCTCGTTAATTGTTGTGCTACAGTAAATGCACGATCAATCAACAGGAGCAGGCGATGAACAAAGGGATTGCGGTCAATTATGTTGATGCGAGTAACGGACGAGTGCGGGCGGTTTGCCAGTGCTGCGGATCGAAATCTAGGCCGGCTAAGCCGTGCAGTGACGGCGAACCGGATCTCTTATACCTTGGGCGCGGCTGGTCTGAGGCCCCGTTTCCCTTTGACTGCGAGCACAGCGATGGTTCGCGCGGCTCGACCTACACATGCCAGAAGTGCAACAAGCGCCTTGACGCTGGCGAAAGCCTCACGCTGCGCGAATACCTGCGGGGCAGCGATGAGTAAGCCAGCACCGAAGAAATTACGGGGCCGCCCTACGCTGCCTCCCGACGATGCACAGACGGCCATGATCCGGGAGCGGGTAACGGAGGCGCAGCGGGCCGAGTACGAAGCAAGGGGCGGGAAGGCGTGGCTTGTGGCTGCGCTGAACCGCAAGCGGAAGTGAAGAAACCTAACGTCTAAATTCAGCGGCGCTCGCAGAGCGTCCGCTGCAATGCGGGGGTTAGCCCGCAAAAGGAGAAAGATATGAGTGTTGTTGATTTTGCTTACGAAGTGCTGGAGATGCAGCAACGCATCGACTTTCTGGAGCGCGAGCTTGAACACTACAAGGAACTTCACCGGATGAACTGCGAAAGCCTTGATCGTTCCGACGCGCACACGAAGGAAATGATCGGCCTGACGTTCAAGGCGCTGCTCGATAAGGACAGCGTAGTGAACAAGGGCTACGCGGCCATTGCTGCTGAGAAGGCTCATGCGGGCTAACGAACAAAATTAAGCGGCTGCGAAGCAGTCCGCTTGGATGCCGTGTTAGGCACGGCGCTAAATAGGAGAACGAAATGGACATTCCTTACAAGGTAAATTTTGGGCAAGAAACGCCAGACGAACCGCATGTTGGCTGGTATTACGGATTTGACAATGAAGAAGGTGATAGGGAAATAGCGGGGCCGTTTGAATCAAGAATTGCCGCAGAGGTTTCGCAGAAAAACAACCCAAGAGTGCCTAACGCAAAAGTCAGCGGCGCCGGCACGGCGTCCGCTGGACTGCCGGGTTATGCCGGCGACAACAACGGAGAACGATGATGCGAATGATGTTCTGGATTGGCGCAAGAGCGACAGGAGACAGCCGGGTGACGCTGTTTCGATTTGAGAGCGGACGGTGGGAACACCGCGAAGGGTGGAAGGTTTCAATTTCGCTGCACCCGAGACTGTTCTACTGGCAACGGCAATACAAGCAGCTTCGCGCTACGTTGCTCGGACTGAACATTCACTGGCGTGCAGCATGAGGCATAACGGCAGCGGTAAGGGGGACGGCAAAGCGTAGCTTTGACGGCTCCCCTTGACCAAAGTGTTGGGCCTCGCAGCCCGGAGAGGAAACGATGGAAACCTTGATTCACGCACGGCGGGATTTGCCTTTCAGCGATGCTGTTGAAATTCACTTGGCGGAGCGCAAGGAGTTAGGTCTATATGTCGCACAACCAGCAACCTTTATTGCACAAGCAGATGGCGAATTTATGCGACCATTCCTTCGCCTTGGGATGCACGACGCGCAACGACTCATGGACGAGCTTTGGGGTTGTGGGTTGCGCCCAAGCGAAGGCACCGGGAGTGCTGGCAGTCTCCGGGCTACCGAGAAGCACCTAGCCGACATGCAGCGGATTGCGTTCATGATGCTTGAGAGGCCCAACGTGATTTAGCCCCCAAATCGTCCAATAAAAATTTAGACCGACAGAATGGATAAAACCATCGTCATCGTTTCCCTTGCCCACGCAGAGCAGGCGTGTCAGTTTATTCACCTGAACTGGAAAGCCATGCACGCCGCCGGGCATCCGATGGCGGTGGCGCTGTACGAGTACAAATCAAGTCGCAGCATAGAGCAGCAATCCCTGATGTGGGTACGCCTGGGCGAGGTTGCAGAACAGGCATGGGTAGGGGGCCGGCAATACGCCGCCGAGACCTGGCATGAACACTTCAAGCGCGAATTCCTGCCGGACGAGGAAGGCCCGACGAAACGTAGCCGGAAGGGGTTCAAAAAATGGGAACTGCTCCCCAATGGCGAACGGGCGCTGGTGGGCAGTACGACCAAGCTGACAACTTTCGGCATGTCGGAATACATGACCGCCCTTGAATCCTGGGCGGCGCAGGAACTGGGCGTGAGGTTTTCGACGCGGGAAATGGCAGCATGACAACCAAATCCCAAGCCATCCACTTATCCCGCCTCGCCGCCATGCCGTGCGCCCTGTGCGGGGCGGAACCCGTCGAGATTCATCATCTCCTCGAAGGCCGCATCAAGGGCAGGAGGAGCGGGCACTTCACCGCCATTCCGTTATGTCCTGATTGCCACCGGGGGAGCGGAAACGGCATCCACGGCCAGCGGCGGCTATGGAATGTCCTGAAAAAGTCCGAGCTCGAACTGCTCGGTGAGACCATAGGCAGACTGCTCTATGGCCCTTGAATCCTGGCGCTACCGCAATCCCCTGGAGGTTATCGAGAGAATGGACGAACCCAACGAATTCGAGAAGATGGACTATCGCCTCAAGCGGTGGGGAGCGTGGAGCCGGGCAGGGTGCCCCCGGCCCGAGCTATGGGAATCAGACCCGCCGCCATCCTACGAATTCCTGACGCGCGACGATGTAGAGGATGCCTGGCGCCTGCAGTGCATGGTGATGCGCCTCCCGCAACTCCATCGCCTTGTCCTGGCCGTGCAATATGTCCATTGGCGAGAAGTCGAATGCGAGCCGTGGCAGGAGGTCAACAAACGGCTGGCGCGACTGGCGAGGGCGGCATTCGAGCAAGTTCCGCTGATTTCCCGCCACGAATTTCGCCCGATCCGGGATCGCGCCGTAAGAATGCTCATCAACTCGGAAGACGCGATGATGTCGGCGATCAAGGCGGCGCGTTCGTAGATTGACGGGTTGGAGAGCTTGGAACCGCCCTCGGAATTTATTTGCAAAAAGTTCTTGACTTTGCGCGCAATGCGCATATAATTTGAATCGTACACAGCAGTACCGAGTCCTGGCGGTTCCAGGCGTTCCGAAAAAGGAGCACCGAAATGTTCATCACCAACATCCACGGCAAAGAGTCCATCGCTGTCCGCGCCGCCGAACTCGGTTGCAAAGCTGGCGAGTGCGTACATGGCAGCGGCTACGGTCGCCCCGCTTTGGCCGGCAACACATTCGGCATCAAAGACCAACTCAAGGCCGCTGGCGCTCGCTGGGATGGTGAGTGCAAGGCTTGGGCGTTCGATTCGTGGGCCGCCCTTGAATCCGCCCTCAACACTATCGGAGCCTGAACCATGATCCATATCGCCAGCTCCAACCGCATCATTCTCGACGGCCAGCAAACCGGCTTGGCGCTTGTACAGCGCGCGTCCGGGACGGTTATTTACACCCCGGAAAGCAAAGCCAGCGGCATCGCGTACCGAGAGCACAAGATGCCCGCGCCGCGCTACTCGACCGCCCATGATTCTCCGGCTTCCGGTGCCGCCGGGAGCGCAGCCCTCGAAGAGCACGTCCGCAGCCTGCTTGCTACCCTGTCCAATGCGTAAAGCCCCACCACCTGCCGCTGATGTCCGCGCCGCACGCGAGGCTGTGCAGGCGCGGCTTGGGTGCGGCATCACTGCCGCGCAAGATTGGTGCGCCGAGACATTGCACACCAGCCGCCGCGCGTTCCAGCAATGGGAGACTGGAGACCGGCGCATGCACCCTGCGTTCTTCGACCTGTTAGGATTCGCGCTTATGGGTATTGACAAACCCGAAACAATCCGGATAATGCCAGTCAATTAGCCCGTCACTACGCACGCCTGTATATTCCAGAAGCCCGCCATTGAGCGGGCTTTTTTATTGTCCTCCTGCCCGCGCTCCCTCCCTGGCGCGGGACTTCGCCGCCACGGATGGGATTACCCGCCTGGGCGGCTTTTTATTCTGGGCACTCCCGGCCCGCCGCCATTGGCAAACGATACAGCGGCCCAGCTCGGGCCAGATGGGAAGAAAACCGAGCGACACCGGGCCTTGACCCAAGCCGCGCCGCCGAATGGGCGACGCAGGAATCCACCTCTATATGCACAGATGCCGACCTCGGGCAGAGCGATGTATGCCAATCGGAGGGGCAGCGCGTGGCGCCACGATACGGCGCGGTGGCAATACGGTGCAGTCCCCTGCGGTTGCCTCCCTCATTGGGTAGGTGCAGGGGTAACGGGTCACGGTTTTTAGTTGCAGAATAAGCATATTAGAATATTCAGGAAGTGTTGCAGTAAATCAGGGAACGCTAATATTAGTGAATCGATATATAGAGAATCGCTAATATAAGAGAACTCTAATCCAGATCAGACCTGCGGCGCCTGACGGAATGGGGTCATTCCGAGGCCGGGGCATACCGGACGAGCCGCATGAAAACACTCAAGCCGCGCATGATCGGCACCGCCCGGCGAAACATGGCGATCCTTGACACCGTACCAGGCGCAACACCTCGCCAGTACGGGAGACCCTGGGCGAGGCGCAGAGCTGCGTGGCTGCAGGCGCATCCCCTCTGCATCCACTGCCACCAGGCCGGGAGAGTCCAGGCCGCCGCAGAGGTGGATCACGTCATCCCGCTGGCGGATGGCGGCGCGGACGACGACAGCAACATGCAGAGCCTATGCAGGGACTGTCACGCGGCCAAGACGGCGAACGAGGCAAAGGGTAGAGCGAGAGGATATTAGGCAAGAAATAACTGTACGTAAATACAGTTGCCAACTGGAATGGAAACAGCAAGGCCGATAAGTGCGCTAACACTTATCGGCCTCTAATCACAACAACCTGGATGAGAGGTCATCAGTGACTGAGGCGAATTATAAGCGCTTCCGGTGCAGCCATTGCGCCGTTGAGTTTGAGGCAATCAAAGAAAAGCGGTATTGCACCAAGAAGTGCAACAGGGCCGCAATAAGCAAGAACAAGTCGAGCGTATCA
The DNA here is from genome assembly GCA_964598975.1 of uncultured Mycobacterium sp. Lineage (GTDB taxonomy): Bacteria > Actinomycetota > Actinomycetes > Mycobacteriales > Mycobacteriaceae > Mycobacterium. The sequence continues at coordinate 10,591 of CAZRFC010000109.1, forward strand.
AGGGCTGAGTATTTGGCTAAGGTGCGCGAGCATTCGGCCTGCAAGTTCACTTGCGAGCATTGCGGCAAGGAAGCGCATCGCAACCTGAGCGGCACAAACAAGAAGAAGGGGTTCGTTAATCGGTTCTGTTCGATGCAATGCAAGAAGGATGCTGCTGCAGCAGAGCGGCCAGCGCCTTATTCGCCATGTCACGCCGGGTATTGCGGTACATGCGGCAAGCCATTCGTATCTAAGCGCAAGAAAGTCTATTGCAGCGAGCAATGTAGGCCGGCCGCTCAATACGTGAGCATCGCGCCAGAAGCTAGGCTTTGCAAGTGCTGCGGTAATGAATATAAGCCCGCATTTACTGGCGGGAGGCCAAATGAGTATTGCAGCCAAACCTGCTTTGACTTAGTTAGTGCGGCAATAAGAAGGGCTGCCAAAGCAAAGCGCGAGGCAAAGCTGAAGGGCGCGACTATTGAGAACGTTGACCCGTTTAAGGTATTCGACAGGGATAAGTGGCGATGCCAGCTATGCGGAGTAAAGACTCCAAAGAGTAAGCGCGGAACGTATGACGATGATGCGCCAGAGCTGGATCACATCATTCCCCTGGCTAAAGGCGGCGAGCACTCGTATCGCAATACGCAGTGCTCATGCCGCAAGTGCAATGGATTGAAGTCTGACAAGCCCATGGGGCAGATGCTCCTAGTTGGATGAGGGCAGGGGGCTATCAGGTCTCTGGAGCTTTTCAATCCGGTAAC
>CAZRFC010000110.1:0-11262 GCA_964598975.1 uncultured Mycobacterium sp.
GGCGCGGGTGCGGGCTCGGCCGGGGCGGCAGGCGGCGCAGGTGGGGAATACGGCCGGATCGACTCGGCCAGAGCCTTCGCCCCGGCAGCGTCGACCGGGTCCTTGGCCGTGCCCAGCCAGACCACGAACCAGCGACCGCCGTCGGCATCACCGACCACGCCTGCCCAAATAGAACCGTTGGGCTTGGCGGTGTCGGTGAATTTCACGTCGTACGACGACGCCGAACCCGACATGTCCCCGGCCTGCAGCGGAATGGTCTGCTGGTTGATACGCGTCCCGGGGAACGGCATGAAGAACTCGCCCATGTCAGACGCCAAACGCACGGCGGCCTTGCCGTTATCCTTCTCCGCGCCGGCGAACAGCTTCATGTCCAGCCGACCCAAAAGGATGCTGGTGTCAGTGGCGGTGGTTGCCGACTGACCGGGCAACGGCGCCGGACCGGTCGGCTTGAGCAGGAGTGCCTGGCCGTAGCTCAACCGCGAAGCGTCGGCCACTTCCCACCCTGCGGGCAGCACGTAGCTGAACCCGCCGGCCGAGTTCTCCACCCGACCCGCGTCGGGGGCAGGTGCTGCGACGGCCGGTGTTGCAGCCGCGTTCGGATCGGCCGGAGCCGCAGCCGGAGCCTCAGCCGGAGCCGGAGCCGCGTTGGGATCCGCCGGAGCGGGAGCGGGAGCAGCAGGAGCAGCCGGCGCAGGCGCCGGAGCCGCGTTGGGATCCGCCGGCGGCGGAGGCGGTGGCGCGGGGGCCGCCGGCGGGGCGGTCGTGGGGGCTGGCGGCGGGGGCACCGGATCGGCTGTTGCCGTGGTCGGCGGCAAGGCGATCGCGATTGCGCTGGCACCTGCGGCGGCTGTGGCGGCGAGGGCCGTCCACAGTCCCGGGCGTCGTGAAGTCGGCTCCGACTGCGTCATGGCGAAAAACCTACCGTGTTACGGCTGTGAAGCAAGTTCGCGGTCGGCTGTGTCGGCTGCTGTTTTGCAACGATTCGGGCAAATCCCGCCGCGGGCTCCTAATTCGACCGAAAGCCTGCGTGCAAACTCACTGACTGCGTCTTCACGCTGAACCAGACGGAATCGCCGATCGACAGGCGCAAGTCGGCAACTGCGTCCGGAGTCACATCAGCCGCCAAGCCGGGCAATCGGTCGTTCTGTTCGGCGGCCCGGACCCGAACCACCCCGCCAGCCAGCTCGAGCCCGGCAATGCGTACCGGGAAGCAGTTACGCGGGCTTCCGTGCGGCTGTACCCGGTACACCGACACCACCGCAGGCGAGAACACCGCGACGGCGACACCACCAACCGCGAGGTACTCCCCCTCGGCCTGCACGCCGTGCCACAACTGCCCGCCACTGAGCAGCGACCCAGGTCCGGTGACAACGCCGCGCACCATGTTGACCCCGGCGATCCGTGCGCCGAACCCACTACGCGGAGCCGCAAAGACCTCGGCCACGGTGCCGGAATCGGCGATCCGACCGTCCTGCAGGACCAGCACCCGGTCTGCCAACCCGAGCACGTCGAGAAGGTCATGAGTGATGAGGACCGTCGGAAAGGTGCCCATTTCCCGATCGGTGAGCACGTCGCGCAGCGCAGTGCGCACCGAGGCGGCTGCCGCGACATCCAGACCGGCCAGCGGTTCGTCGAGCAGCAGGACATCAGGTTCGGCGGCCAGTGCACGAGCCAGCGCCACCCGTTGAGCCTGGCCTCCCGACAACTCTCCCGGCCTTCGATCGCTCAAGGCAGCGGCATCCACTCGTTCCAGCCAATGCCGGGCGCACCGCTGCCCGGCGGCAAAAGCAACGTTGCCCTGCACACTCATGTGCGGAAACAACATCGGTTCCTGCTGCAGCAGGCCGACTCGCCGGCGGTGAACCGGCACGTTCACCCCAGCGTCGGTGTCGGTCAGCGTCCGGTCCCCCACCCGAACCAGTGCCCGGTCGGCGCGCAGCAGTCCGGCCACAACGGCAGCGGCCGACGATTTGCCGGCGCCGTTCGGACCAACCACGGCCAGGACCTCACCTGATCCGACGCCGAATGCGACGTCGAGACCCCGGGCCGCCACCGTGGCGGAAACTTCGAGTTCAGCCACCGTCGGTCCCCGCGAAGCGCCGTGATCCGAGGCCGAGCACGATCACTGCGGCGACGATGATGAGCAGCACAGACAGTGCCACGGCGGCGTCCGGATCAGCGTCGCGCTGGAGGTAGATCTCCAGCGGCATGGTCCGCGTCACGCCGGGTCGGGACCCGGCGAAGGTCAGCGTCGCGCCGAATTCGCCTAGTGCTCGGGCGAAGGCCAGCACCGCACCCGACACCAGTCCCGGCCCCAACAGTGGCAGCGTCACCCTCCACCACACCCTCGACGGCCCCGCACCCAGGGTGGCGGCAACCACGTCATAGCCGCATCCAGCAGTACGCGCCGCCCCCTCCAAGGCAATGACCAGGAAAGGCAGGGACACAAACGTCTGGGCCAGCACGACCGCCGTCGTGCTGAACGCGATCCGGATCCCGGCCGCCTCCAAATAATGGCCGAGCAACCCGAGCCTGCCGAACACGTACAGCAACGCGATACCGCTCACCACCGGCGGCAGCACCAGAGGTAGCAGGATGAGCGGGCGCAACAGGCGGACCGCCCTCCCGCGATGGCGGGCGAGAACCATGGCCAGCGGCACGCCGAGCACCAAGCACAACAAGGTGCTGGCTGCTGCGGTACGCAGGCTGAGTAGCAACGCGGTTCGCGAGGACGGACTGGTGATCAATGCCCCGAACCGGGTCCAGTCGACTTTCGCGGCAAGAACGAACAGCGGCAGCACCACAAACACCGCGCCGGCCAGGGCGGGCAGATACGCCCAGCGGGGCAGAGCGCTACCGGGCCTCATGGTGTTTCACCCTAGGTCGCGTAGCGTCCATCACCGACCGAGCGCCCTGACGCCGAAGCCGTCGCCGGAGAGTGAAGATGCTTGAACTGAACCATCGCGGGACCTACTACGGCGCCTGCCTGTGGGCCGACGAGCCGGTAGTGACCGCAGAGGTACTAGTCACCGACACCGCGGCCTTCACCGCTGCAGCCACCACTCTGACCCGGTTGAGCGCAGACTGGTTCACGCCGCCCGCTCAATACCCAGACGAACACTCTTTGGCCGCCGCGGCGTTCATCGCGCGGTGGACCCGCGACATGCTCAACCACCAAGGCGGCCGGCTCATCGAAGCGGGCGCCCACGCAACAGACGGCCGCGCAATACTGCATGTTGGTTACTACGCACCAGAGGCCTCCCGGCAGGCACTCGCGCTGTGCGTTCGACTGCTGACCGATGCAAGCCTGGACGGGAATTCCCTGGCGGCCCACCTACGCGACTACCGGCAGAAACACATAGCGGTGCAGCCAGACTTCCAGGCCGCGTATCTCATCGAATACGCCCGCCGGAAGAACCTGCCGTGGGGACTCGTCGAGGGATGGGGTTTTCAGCTGTGGTTCTACGGATCGGGCTCCCGACGAACGGTGATGTTCCAGTCCCGGCGGATGACCGACTCGTTCACCGGCACCCAGTGGGCCTGGAACAAGGGCTTCGCGAAACGAGTATTCCGTGACCTCGGCACCCCGATCGCCGCCAGCATGCTCGTGGGGAATGACGCTGACATCCAACGAACCGCCGACTTCGTCGGATTTCCCTGCGTGGCCAAGCCGCTCGATGCGGGCCGGAGCATCGGTGTCACCACCCACATCCGTTCCGTCGAGGATTTACGGACCGCCTTCCAACTTGCCGCCCAGAAAAGCCCCAGCGGCCGCGTTGTCGTCGAGCATCAAGTGGAAGGCGAGTTGATCCGAATCATGGTTGCCGACGGCGAATTCCGGTGGGCCGTTCGCCGCAACCGTCCGAAAGTCGTCGGCGACGGACACTCCACCGTCGCCGAACTCCGTGCCGCCTACACCCGTTCGTGCTACAAGCCGGGAACCACCGATCTCTCGGGCGGCCCGGCGCCGGCGGACGAACAGTTCTTCGCCGCACTGCGCGAACAAGGCCTGCACGCCGATGACATCCCGGAGGCGGGGCGCTCAGTCCGCCTACGCAACATCCCGCTTGCGGCCAAAGCTGACCCCAACGTCATCGACTGGGCATTTGACGACGTTACGGACATCCTGCACCCCGATACCCGCGACATGGCGGTCGACCTGACTCGCTACTTCGGCATCCAGGTCTGCGGACTCGACTTCATCACCGAAGATCCCGCCCAGTCCTGCCACCGACAGGGGGCGTTCATCGAGATCAATACGACACCCGGCCTGCGCACTCCCATGATTGTGGGAGTCCCTGCCGACGATGTCTGCAAGATGGCACTCGGCCCCGAGATCGGCCGGGTACCGATCCTTCTGGTGGTGGCTTCTCCCGACTCCACTGACGAGATCCGCCGTCTGATTCCCGGGGACAGATATCTGGGCTGGGCGGTCGGCGGAATGTCGGGGATCGGATCGACCCGGTTGTCCGGACTCAGTCAAGCGCTGCCCCTGGCTGCAGCGATCACCCTGCGCCATCCACGAACCCGGGCAGTGGTCCTCATCGCCACGCCGGCCGAAATCGAACGCCACGGATTGCCTTGCGACTGGGCCGATCACGCCGTCGTGCTGAACAACACCGGTCTGGACGACGACTGGAAGTCGGTGGTGCGCCGCCGCAGCGGGGCATACCAGGAGACCACCGACCTCGCCGAGGTGAACAAGGCCATCGCCGCGCTCGGTCGGGCTCAGCCGTAGCAGCTGCACACCGCCAACAGGAAGCCGCCAGGCCGCTAGTGTCACCGCTGTGACGATCCGACTGGGCCTGCAGATCCCGAACTTCTCCTACGGAACCCCGACTGCCGAACTGTTCCCCACCGTTGTGGCGCAGGCCCGCGAGGCCGAGGCCGCCGGCTTCGACGCCGTCTTCCTGATGGACCACTTCTACCAGCTTCCGATGCTGGGCTCCCCGGACCAGCCGATGCTGGAGGCCTATACGGCACTCGGCGCCCTCGCCACCGCCACCGAACGGTTGCTGTTGGGCGCACTCGTCACCGGCAACACCTACCGCAACCCCACCCTGCTGGCGAAGATCATCACCACCCTCGACGTGATCAGCCAGGGCCGCGCGGTGCTCGGCGTCGGTACCGGCTGGTTCGAACTCGAACACACTCAACTGGGTTTCGAGTTCGGCACCTTCACCGAGCGGTTCGCCAAACTGGACGAGGCACTGCAGATTCTCCTGCCGATGATCGCGGGCCAACGAGTGACCTTCACCGGCGAGTACTACCGCACCGAGCAGGCAATGGCGGAGCCGCGCATCCGGGACCACATTCCGCTGATGATCGGCGGCAGCGGTGAGAAGAAAACCTTCGGTTTGGCCGCCCGCTACTTCGACCACCTGAACATCATCGCGGCCTTCGACGAAATCCCCGGCAAGGTCGCGGCCCTGGCGAAACGCTGCGAAGAAGCCGACCGCGATCCGGCCACCCTGGAAACCAGCGTGCTGCTTACGGCGGTGCCGGATCCCAAATTCACCGAAGAAATGGTGCCCCGCGGAATGCGCGGCCGGATGGCGGTGGGTAGTCCGGAGCAGATCGCCGAAACGGTGCAGGCCAACGTGGTCGACGCCGGCGTCGACGGGGTGATCGTCAATCTGCCTTCCTACGTCCCGGGTTCGATCACCAAGGTTGGCGAGGCGCTTCGGCCGGTTGTCGGAAACGGCTGATTAGAGTAGTGCTGACAGTCCGTCGTTAATTCAGGAGCGAGAATGACCCATCCCGGCGCGACTCCGTCCGATAAGCACAAAGTCGTCATCATCGGCTCGGGCTTCGGCGGGCTCAACGCGGTCAAGAAACTCAAGCGGGCCGACGTCGACATCAAGATGATCGCCAAGACCACCCACCACCTGTTCCAGCCGCTGCTCTACCAGGTGGCCACCGGCATCATCTCCGAAGGGGAGATCGCACCGCTGACCCGGGTGATCCTGCGCAAGCACAAGAACTGCCAGGTGCTGCTCGGCGAGGTCACCTACATCGACCTCGCCAACAAGACCGTCGACTCGGTGCTGCTCGGCCACACCTACCGGACCCCCTACGACTCGCTGATCGTCGCCGCCGGCGCCGGACAGTCCTATTTCGGCAACGATCACTTCGCCGAGTGGGCGCCGGGCATGAAGACCATCGACGACGCGCTCGAACTGCGCGGCCGCATCCTCGGTGCATTCGAGCAGGCCGAACGCTCCAGCGATCCGGAACGACGGGCCAAACTGCTGACCTTCGTGGTGGTAGGCGCCGGCCCGACCGGTGTGGAGATGGCCGGTCAGATCGCCGAACTGGCCGACCACACCCTCAAGGGTGCCTTCCGCCACATCGACTCGACCAAGGCCCGGGTCATCCTCCTCGACGCCGCCCCGGCGGTGCTGCCTCCGATGGGCGAGAACCTGGGCAAGAAGGCGGCCGCGCGGCTCGAGAAACTCGGAGTCGAGATCCAACTCGGCGCAATGGTCACCAACGTCGACCGCAACGGAATCAACGTCAAGTACGGCGACGGCCGCGAAGAGCGCATCGAGTGCCAGACCAAGGTGTGGTCGGCCGGCGTCGCCGCCAGCCCACTGGGTAAGCACATCGCCGACCAGTCCGGCGCGGAGGTCGACCGGGCCGGCCGGGTCAAGGTGTTGCCCGACCTGACGGTTCCGGGCCACCCCGAGGTCTTCGTGGTCGGCGATATGGCGTTTGTGGAAGGCGTCCCCGGCCAGGCTCAGGGCGCCATCCAGGGCGCCCGCTACGCGGCCAGGCTCATCAAGGCGGAACTGAACGGTGCCGACCCGGCGGCCCGGGAGCCGTTCAAGTACTTCGACAAGGGCTCGATGGCGACGGTCTCGCGTTACTCGGCGGTGGTCAAGGTCGGCCCACTGGAGTTCGGCGGGTTCATTGGCTGGCTCTCATGGCTCTTCCTCCACCTGATCTACCTGGTCGGGTTCAAGGCGAGGCTGACCACAGCCCTGTCCTGGATCGGGACTTTCATCGGCAGCCACCGCGGTCAGCTCACAATCACCGAGCAGCAGGCCTACGCACGCACCCGGATCGAGCAGCTCGAGGAGATCGTCGAACGGGTTGAAGAGAACGAGGTCATTGCCGACCCGCTCTACCAGAACCGCTGATCGAGGGGAAACCATGTCAGGTTCTCGTCCGCCGCTCCTTCGCGCCGTGGCCGCGGCCCTCGGTGCCGGTGTCATTCTCGTCGCGCCCGCCGGCTTGCCGACACCCCGGGCACAGGCCGATGAACTGCCACCCAACTGCACCAGCGCAGACATGACCGGTGTCATGTCCGGGATCTCCGCGGCCATGTCGGCCTACCTGTTCACCCATCCCGATGTGAACGCCTTTTTCAGCGGTCTCCAGGGCCTGCCCAAAACCCAGGTACGGGACGAGACCGAGACGTATCTGAACGCCAATCCGAACGTGCGCGCCGACCTGGAAGCCATCCGTCAGCCCTCCCGAGACTTCCGTGACCGCTGCAACCTTCCGCAGCGCGCGCTGATTCTCGCCGACGTAATCTAGCTGCGGGTTCGGCCGCCGCAGGCCATCAGGCATGGTGAAACCCGACGAACTGGTCTACCGGCTGGTGCAGCGGCTGCCCAACCGGATGCTGTCGCTGCGAACCATCGTGATCATGGCTGCGTTGGCGGTCGTCGTCCTGGTGCTGACGCTCGGCACCTGGGTGTGGGTCGGTGTCACGAACGACCAGTACAGCCAATTGGACCGACGGTTGGACTCGGTGAGCAGCCTGGGCGACTTCAGCATGCTGCTGTCCCAGCCGTCGACGGCAGAGACGCCCAGTCCGGACGGAAATCTGGTGCGCACCGTTCGGGCCGGATCGACTGCGGTGTCGATGCCCGCCGATGTCGTGCTGCCGAAACTTGCCGACGGTTACGCGAACACCACGATCGACGGCGTGGAATACCGGGTCCGCACCTTCTCGGTAGGTGTCGCTTCCATCGCACTCGGCGCGCCGGTGGCCGAAACCCAACGCCGCATCGCTGAATTGCATTGGCGCGTCGTGGGAATCTGCGGCGGCGTCATCATCGGCACCGTCGTGGTCGGCTGGTTCTTCTCGTTGATCATGATCGACCCGTTCCGCCTGCTGGCCCAACAGGCCCGCGCAATCAACGCCCAGTCAAAGCCCGAGGAGGTGCAGGTCCGCGGCGTTCGCGAAGCCGTGGAGATCGGTGAGGCGGTCGAGGGCATGCTGGCCCGCATCGGCGATGAGCAGGCGAGAACCAAAGCAGCACTGGAGTCCGCGCGGGATTTCGCCGCGGTGGCCTCCCACGAGTTACGCACCCCACTGACGGCGATGCGCACCAATCTCGAGGTGCTCTCCACCCTGGATCTGCCCGACGATCAGCGCAAGGAGGTCATCGGAGACACCATGCGCACCCAGAGTCGTATCGAAGCCACTCTGAGTGCGCTGGAACGCCTGGCCCAGGGCGAGTTGACCACCGCGGACGATTTCGTCTCCTTCGATATCACCGAACTCCTCGACCGCGCCGCGCATGACGCCGAGCGAACGTACCCGGATCTGCGGGTCTTGCTGGTGCCCTCACCCGCGGTGCCGATGCTCGGCCTGCCGGCCGGGTTGCGCCTGGTGATCGACAACGCGATCGCCAACGCGGTCCGCCACGGCGGTGCCACCACCGTCCAACTCGCCGCGAACACGTTCCCCGGCGGGGTGCAGGTGACCGTCGACGACAACGGCCGGGGCGTACCGGAGGCTGAGCGCTCCGCGGTTTTCGAACGGTTCTCCCGCGGTTCGACAGCCAGTCATTCCGGCTCCGGCCTCGGCCTTGCCCTCGTCGCTCAGCAAGCCGAACTCCACGGCGGCACAGCGGAATTGACCACCGGACCGCTGGGCGGTGCGCGACTGTCCCTGCGCCTGTCGGCCGGTTCGGTTTAGGTCGGTCTAGGTCCTGGATTCCAGGTTCTGCAGCCGGACGTGCCCGCGGGCGATCAGCCGCTCCCTGTCGTCGCGGATGGTCACCAGCCAAAGCTGTTGAAGGCGACCGCGGTGCACCGGTTCGGATACCGCGTAGGCGGTTCCGCCGGTGACCGCCCGCAGGAAGTCGGTGTTGTTGTTGACCCCCACCACGTTCCCGCCACCGTTGGCCGACAGCCAGACGTAGGCCGAAACGCTGGCCAGCGACTCCACCACCGAGCACCAGACCCCGCCGTGCACGATGCCCATCGGCTGCAACAGAGTCGGCTTGACCGTCAGTTCCGCCTTCACCCCGTCGGGCGTCACCTCGGTGTAGGTCAAACCGATCTCGGCGTCGTAGGGAGCGGACAACTCAGGGTTGGGACCGGCGTCTGGGTGCACGCTTTAAGTGTCTACACCTGCTCGCCGGTCAGGGCTCCCGGGGTCCCCCGAAACCGACCGACCTGCGGTTTCGGTGTTCAAGGGGGCTACCCGGAACTTTCCGGCCGCCGGACGAGTTAGAACGGTCAAATCGGGGGGTACGACGTTGGGTAGTACCCGGGTACTCTCAAGCGCGAGGAGACGACGAGGACATGGCAAAGCTGACCGGTCTGGGGGACCTGGAACGCGCGGTCATGGACCATCTGTGGGCGGCTGACGATCCGCAGACCGTCCGCCAGGTTCACCAGGGTCTGCTCGCCCAACGTGATCTCGCCTACACCACCGTGATGACGGTGCTGCAGCGACTTGCCCGCAAGAATCTGGTCGCGCAGATCCGACACGACCGTGCGCACCGCTACGCCGCCATCAACGGCCGCGATGAATTGGTGGCCGGCCTCATGGTTGACGCGCTGTCCCAGGCGGTCAACTCCGGGGATCGTCGATCCGCTCTGGTGCACTTCGTGGAACGGGTCGGGGCCGACGAGGCCGACGCGCTGCGGCGGGCCCTCGCCGATCTTGAGACCAAACGGCCGGACCTGAAGACCAAACACCGGATCTTGTAGCGGGCGCGCATTCCCTGGGGGAGACTGTCAGGCGTGTCAGCGCTGGCCTTCACCCTGCTCGCGGTAGCGCTCGCCGGGCCGGTTCCGGCGCTGCTGGCGCGGGCGGCCTGGCCCCTGCGCGCACCACGGGCCGCCGTGGTGCTGTGGCAGGCGATCGCCTTGGCGGCGGTCCTGTCGGCGTTCAGCGCAGGCCTGGCCCTGGCGGTCCGGTTGTTCGTACCCAATGTCGAAGGGCGTCCGACCGCCGACATCGGCCAGCAGATCGCCGTACTGGGCTGGCCGGTCTGGTTGGCGTCGGTCGCCGTCCTGGCCGGCACTCTGCTCATCGGCGCCCGCCTCATTGTGGCGGTCGTCGAGGTCGCCATCGGAACCCGCCGACGACGCGCCAGACACCGCATGATCGTCGACCTACTCGGGGAGTCCCGCCGGGAACTCGACGGGGTTCGGGTCCTCGACGTCCCGGAACCACTGGCCTACTGCCTCCCCGGGGTCCGCAGTCGCGTGGTACTCAGTCGCGGCACGCTGTCGGCACTGGACGAGCCAGAGTTGGCCGCAATCCTGGGGCACGAACGGGCCCACCTGCGTGCCCGCCACGACCTGGTGCTCGAGGCATTCATCGCGGTACACACCGCCTTCCCGCGTTTCGTGCGCAGCGGCAGCGCACTGAACGCGGTCCGCCTACTCGTCGAACTGCTGGCCGACGATGCCGCCCTCCGTGCCGCCGGCCCCAAACCGCTGGCCCGCGCCCTGGTCACCTGCGCGTGCGGCCCCACCCCGGCCGGGGCGCTGGCCGCCGGCGGTCCCAGCACGGTGATTCGGGTGCGCCGACTGTCCGGCCCCCCCAACAGCAGGTGGGTCGCGCTGGCCGCCTACGGCGCGGCAGCCGCGGTTCTGGTCATTCCGACCATCGCGGTCGTCGTTCCCTGGCTGACCGAACTTCACCGGCTTTGGCCATAACAAGAAAGGCGATCAATTGAGCTCGACGCAGAAGGCAACCGCACAGATCGGCGTGACCGGCCTGGCGGTCATGGGTTCCAACATCGCCCGCAACTTCGCCCGCCACGGCTACACCGTCGCACTGCACAATCGTTCGATCGGGCGCACCGACGCGCTGCTCGCCGAGCACGGCAGCGAAGGCGACTTCGTACGCTCGGAGACCATCGAGGAGTTCTTGGCCGCGCTGGAAAAGCCACGACGCGTCCTGATCATGGTGAAGGCCGGTGAGGCCACCGACGCGGTGATCAACGAACTCGCCGACGCCATGGAGCCCGGCGACATCATCATCGACGGCGGCAACGCCCTCTA
>CAZRFC010000111.1:0-11250 GCA_964598975.1 uncultured Mycobacterium sp.
GAAATCAGCATCGCCCTCGCCGGTGTCGCGCCGACGCTGCCGGCCGAAACACGCATCCAACAGATCCCGCACCGCGGCACAGCACCGTTTCTGTTGTCGTCATCTCGGGAGGACATCGTCCTGGTCCTCCCGTTCGGCGAACAGCATCGCATTCCTTTGCTGGTCAAAGACTTAGAAGCAGAGCTGGCCCTTCCGGTGGTCGCCGGCATCAGCGGCCCGGGCCATCTCGCCGAGATCGGACAACTGACGAACCGAGCCCGCGCCGCAGCCCGGGCGCCCTCGGGTGGTTCGCTGCGCCGCTACGACGAACTCGGTGTCTTCGATGCGGTGCTGGGCGACCGTACATCTGACGAGCTCGCTGTGCTGTGTGACGTCCTGCAGCCGCTGGACGGGCACGACCTGCTGCCCACGCTGACCGAATTCCTGGAGAAGAACGGCCACTTGGAGAATGCGGCAGCGGCCCTCGGCGTGCACCGCCACACCATGCGAAACCGTTTGGGCCGCATCGCCGAACTGCTCGGCTGCGGACTGGATTCGGCGGACACTCGCGCTCAATTGCTACTGGCGGTCCGGGCCAGGGAGATCCTGCGCGGCTGAGACTCAGCGCACCAGGTAGTCGGACAGCGACTCCAATGACTGGCGTGCGTATCCGCGCCACAGTCGTGCGAACACGGCCAGCGCAGGTGCGGTCAGCGCCGATTTGCGGTGCAGCGTCCACCGCCAGGTCACGTTGGTACCGGTCCCCTTGGGGGCGAAGAGCCAGGCACCTTCGACATGGTCGATCAGCGGTGCCATCGGCCCGGTGATTCCGGTGATCATGTAGGTGAAGGCGCGCGGTGGGTCGACCGCTGTCAGTGTCTCGCGCATGGTGCCACCGCCGGTCAGCACGATGGTGCGACTCTGGCCGGCCTGCTGCCAGTCACCGGTCTGGTCGCGCACGCCGTTGATCGGCGGGATGGGACCGTACCAACGGCTGAAGAGGGTCGGCAACGGCATTGGCAGGGTCCGGGCGAAGGCGTCCTCGGGAGACACCGGGATGGCTCTGGACTGCTCGACGACGATTGGTTGTGCCATGGCACCCGATGCTAAGCCCGATCGTCGGGCCGGGCGAACAACGGTGCCGCCCGCCCCGTAAGCGGCGGCAGGTCGAAGAACCCTTTGATGCCGGGTTCGGCGGCACAGGTGGCCGGAATCGAGTTGACGCAATGCGCGGCGGTCGCCACTACGCCTGGATTGCTCGCCAGGCCCTCTTCGATGGTTTCCGGCTGCCACCCCTTGACGGTGACGAAAGTGTTCGGGTGTCCGCGCACCTCGATTTCGTAGCGTTCCCCGGCCGGGCCGAACGACCATGCCGGGTTCAGGTGCTCCTCCCCCATCAGCCAGTTGACCGCGATGCGCACCACGATCACATTCGTCACCACCGCGTCCCAGCAGAACCGCCGCCCGGCCACCTCGCCGGGCGCGATCACCCCGATGGGCGAGTCGATGGGTGCGGTGGCCACCGCGACCTGCTGGCTGGTGCGGATGACCGGTTCGGCGGCGAACCCGAGTCGGTCGACGATGAGACGCACCGATTGGACGAAGCCTCCGTTGAGCAGTTTTTGCATCGGCCCGTCCAGAGCCTTCTCGGTGGTTCCGCCGAAGCCCATCACGTGACGGACCACGTCGGGCGCTCCGTAGGTGCGCAGGTCGGAGAATTCCTCGGCCCGGACGTGGGTGATGCCGGTGGACATCACCGACAACAGCAGTGGGAACAGTTCGGTGGCGGCGCCGGGACCGATCCCGGCGCCGTGCAGGGTGGCGTTGCCGGCCAGTGCGGCATCCTGCAGTGGAGCGGCCTCGGTCTCGCCGGGATAGAACCAGCCGACCGGGCTCACGACGTTCTTGCCGGAACGGAGCAGGGCGGCGACCTCGTCGACGTTGGGCAGCAAGGGTGCGTACACGACGGCATCGGCGTCCAGTGCGAGGATGTCGTCGAGGCTGTCGGTGGCGATCACACCGAGAGGCGCGGTACCGATGATCTCCCCAACATCCTTGCCGGCCTTGTCTTTCGAGTGCACCCAGCAGCCGGCCAACTCGAGTTCGGGATGTTCCAGGATCGCCCTGATCGCCGCCACCCCGACCGAACCGGTGGCCCACTGCACCACCCGAAGCGCCATACCTGCAGACTACTGCCATGGGACAGACTGCCAGGGGAAAGAACAGGGTTTTCGTCGTCGGGGTCGGGATGACCAAGTTCGAGAAGCCAGGCCGCCGCGAGGGCTGGGACTACCCGGATATGGCGCGGGAGTCGGGCACCAAGGCCCTCGGTGATGCCGGTGTGGACTACACGCAGATCGAGCAGGGTTTCGTCGGCTACGTCGCCGGTGACTCCACCTGCGGTCAACGGGCGCTCTACGAACTGGGTATGACCGGCGTGCCGATCGTGAACGTCAATAACAACTGTTCCACCGGTTCCACCGCGCTGTATCTGGCCGCGCAATCGATTCGGGGTGGCCTGGCCGACTGCGTGCTGGCACTGGGCTTCGAGAAGATGCAGCCCGGATCGCTCGGCGGCGGGGCCGACGACCGGGAGTCCCCGCTGCGCCGACACATCAAGGCGCTGGCCGAGATCGACGAGTTGGCGTTCCCGGTGGCGCCCTGGATGTTCGCCGCGGCCGGTCGGGAGTACATGCGCACCTACGGCGCCACGGCAGAGCATTTCGCCAAGATCGGCTACAAGAACCACAAGCACTCGGTGAACAACCCCTACGCGCAGTTCCAGACCGAGTACAGCCTCTCCGACATCATGAACGCACCGATGATCTCCGATCCGGTGACGAAGTTGCAGTGCTCGCCGACCTCGGACGGCTCGGCGGCGGCGGTGCTGGTCTCCGAGCGTTTCCTCGACGAGCACAACCTGGCCGGTCAGGCCGTGGAGATCGTGGGGCAGTCGATGACGACGGACTTCGCCTCCACCTTCGACGGTTCGGCCCGCAACATCATCGGCTATGACATGAATGTGCAAGCCGCACGGCAGGTTTACGAACAGAGCAGCCTGGGCCCCCAGGACTTCCAGGTGATCGAGTTGCACGACTGCTTCTCGGCCAACGAGTTATTGCTCTATGAGGCCCTCGGACTGTGCGGGGAGGGCGAGGCGCCCAAGCTCATCGATGCCGGGGACACCACCTACGGGGGCCGCTGGGTGGTCAACCCGTCCGGCGGGCTGATCTCCAAGGGCCATCCGCTCGGCGCCACCGGTCTCGCGCAGTGCACCGAACTGACCTGGCAATTGCGCGGGACGGCCGATAAGCGCCAGGTTGACAACGTCACCGCGGCGCTGCAGCACAACATCGGACTGGGCGGGGCGGCGGTCGTCACGGCCTATCAACGCGCCGAACGGTAGTCCCCTCCCGCGGCGACCAGACGCAACGCCCCACGCCGGGGGGCAAGAACGTGCGACTTTGCGTCTGCTCGCGGGAAGGTGCGGGGTGCGGGTTAGAGAGTGTGCACCTCGTAGGCGCCGTCGGCGTAGCGGGCCCGGATGGTCTTCTTGTCGTATTTACCGACGCTGGTGCGTGGGATCTCCTCGACGAAGGTCCAGCGCTCCGGGAGCCACCACCGAACAACCTTGTCGGACAGGAATTCCCGTAGTTCCGCCGGTGTGATCGAGGCGTCGTCCTGTAGCACCACGGCGGCAAGTGGCCGCTCCTGCCAGCGCTCGTCGGGAACCCCCACCACCGCTGCCTCACGCACCAACGGGTGCGCGATGAGGGTGTTTTCCAGTTCCACCGACGAGATCCACTCGCCACCGGACTTGATGACGTCCTTGGCCCGGTCGGTCAGCGTTATGTAGCCCTGGGCGTCGATCCGGCCGACGTCGCCGGTCCGCAGCCAACCGGATTCGAACTTCGACGGGTCGGTGTTGCGGTAGTAGGAACCGGTGATCCACGGTCCGCGGACCTCCAATTCACCGACCGCCTCGTTGTCGTTGGGGAGCACCGCGCCCTCGTCGTCGACGATGCGGGCCTCCACCCCGCACATCGGCCGGCCCTGAGTGGAGCGAATCTCCCAGTGCTTCTCAGCGGGTGTGCCGGGGGCGGGCCAGGCGAGGGTGGCCATTGGAGAGGTCTCGGTCATCCCCCACAGTTGCCGGATCTGCACGCCGTGCTTCTGCTCGAAGGTCTGCATCAGCGACACCGGGACGGCAGACCCGCCGCAGGCCACCAGTCGCAACGACGAAATGTCATGGCCGGGTTCGCGATCCAGGTAGTGCATGACATCGTTCCAGATGGTGGGGACGGCACCGGCCACGGTGGGCCGTTGGGTCTCGATCAGGTTCACCATCGACTTGGCGTCCATGAATCGGTCCGGCAGCACCAGATCGGCACCGGCCATCAGCGCCGCATACGGGATCCCCCAAGCATTGGCGTGGAACATCGGCACGATCGCCAGTGCCTTGTCCGCGAAGCTCATTCCCATCCCGTTGCCACTGCACACCGCCATGGAATGCAGGTAGCTGGACCGGTGGCCGTACACGACCCCCTTCGGGTGGCCGGTGGTGCCGCTGGTGTAACACATTGCGGCAGCAGAGTTCTCGTCGATATCGGGCCAGTCGAACTGGTCGGACTCGGCTGCAGTGAATTCGCTGTAACGCAGCACCTTCTTACCGGAGGCCTCCAGTGGCGCGATGTCGCCGTCGCCCACCGCTATGACGGTGCGGACGGTTTCCATCCGGGGCAGCACGGGGGCCAGGATCGGCACCAGCGACACGTCGACGATCACCACCCGGTCTTCGGCCTCGTAAGCGACGAATTCGATCTGTTCAGGGAACAGACGGATGTTCAGCGTGTGCAGGACCGCGCCCATGGAGGGGATCGCGATGTAGGCCTCGAGGTGTTCCTGGTTGTTCCACATGAATGTGGCGACCCGCTGATCACCGTCGATCCCGAGGCGGCGCAAGCCGTTGGCCAGGCGGGCGGCTTGCCGGCCCACCTCTTGGTAGGTCGCATGGCGGAAGCCGTCGTCGGTTGCGGTGGTGACCGTCCGGTCGCCGTGGACCCTGACCGCGTACCGCAGGATCGCTGCAACGGTCAGGGCTGAGTTCTGCATGGTGCTCTGCATGGGCCCGATCGTATCCCCGCCAGGACGGGAACGGACCCGGCCGATCAGTCCGGCCGGGTCCGTCCGTCACACATCTACTGGTGGGAGCGTTGACGCTGCTCCTCGGTCTTGGCTTCGCCTCGCGCCTTCTCGGCTTCGGCCTCCTTGGCTGCCGCCTGGCGCTGGGCCTCGGCCTTGTCCTGCTGAGCCTTGCCCTCTTCGGTGAGGCGATCGCTGCCGGTGACCGCACCGACGGCTTCTTTGGTCTTGCCCTTGACGTCCTCGACGACGCCCTTGACGCCCTCGGCCGGTCCGCTGTTGTCCGCCATGAATCCTCCTGGATTGCTCTGATTTGCGTGGTGTCCTCACGGACAGGCGCCGCCCCGGCCTTTCGGTCGCGGAGCCTGGGCGCCTGGACAACGGATTCCCGGCCGGGCCGCGGTTAAACCACGCTGGCCGCCGTGCAACGCGCAGCAACTCGCCGACGATGACTCGTATAGCGTGGAAATCCAGGAGGCAGCATGCTCAGCACGGTGGGTTGCGCCGCGGCGTTGGCCGCTGTTGCGGTGCTGGCGGTCCCGGCCGGCGTCGCCCGTGCGGAGAAATCCGCGCAGGAGACGATCAACGATCTGCAGAGGCAGGGTTACACCGTTCAGATCGACAAGATCGGGACCGGCCCGCTATCCAAATGCGTGGTCACCAGCGTGCGCAATCCTCAGACGGTCACCCAGTGGGTGCCCTATGTCGGACCCGGACTCGGTGACCGGGGCACCTTCCTGGTGCCGGTCGTAACCAGTCAGACCATCTCGGTGTCGCTGGACTGCTCCAGCCACTGACTACGCGGCGCGCTCGCGGTTGCCGTGCGCCAAGGCGGGCACGGCCAGCGCGGTGATCGCGCCGTCGTAGTCGCCGACGTAGAGGCGGGATCCGTCCCGGCTGGTGGTCAGGCAGGCCACCGGCCGGCCAATGTGGACACTGCTGACGTTCTGCAGCGTCTCGGCCTCGAGAACGGTGACCTGCTCGCCGTGTGCCAGGTAGACGGCCGAACCGGCGGCCAGCAGGCCGACCGGAAGCTCTTCGAGCGCCACGGAGCCGACCACCCGTGCCGAGGGGGCGTCCACCACGTACAGCATGGCGCCGAGGTCGGCGCCCAACCCGGCGACGAACACCCGGCGGTCGTCGCCGTGCAAGGCGATCTCGCCGACGGCGGCACCGACCGGGATGATCTGCACGCGGCTGGTCCGGATGTCGATGGCGACAAGTGCGCCGCCGGCAGCAGTGGTGAGGGCCGCATACAGTCGCGTCCCGGCGGGATTGATCCGCACGGAGTCGATCGACGCTCCCTCTGCCCGGGTCACCGGGATTGCACTGACCGCGCCGCTCTCGACGTGGATGACGGCGATGTCGGCAATGCCGTCCAGCGATCGGGCAACGTAGAGCACATCGCCGGCCGGGCTGGCGGCCAGGCCGCCGGCGCCCACTCCGACCTCACGGTCGGCCAGCGCCGCTCCGGTCTCGAGGTCGACCGCGACGACGGTGTCTTCGGCGATCGAGGCGGACCGCAGGTAGGCACGATCCGCTGCGGCCACCTCGTACGGCTCATCGATGCCGGCCACCGTGGCGGTGATGCCGAGGGTGGCGGTGTCGATCAGCGACACCGCGTTCTCGCCGTAGTGGGCGGCTATGAGATGGGCTCCGTCCCGGCTGACCGCGAGGCCGGTGACCGCGCCGGGAAGCCCGGAGAGCACACCCTCGGGGAGTCGGGAGATCTGGTGCAGGTAGGCGCCGGTGCGAACTGCGGGCAGTTGGTCACTGCCGACGACGCGGCGCGGCGCCACTGATGGCGAGGGCAGAACCGACTCGGTCGGGCGTTCGGCGAGGGCGGTGCCGCCGGTCAGGATTGCCATGTTGAACTCACCTCTCCTGGGCCAAGCCGGAACCCGGCCCCACTGTGTAAATCAGGGAAAACGCGCCTCGGCGCAAAAACGTCGTTGCGCCCAGTTTAACTGCTGCCCCGACGAAAAAATTCCCGCGAGTGCGCACCATTGACAAATTGGCTGACCACAGGATTCGTTATTGAAATGCGGTCAGCGAGTTTTTTTATTATGCATCACTGCAGTTGATAGGGTATTTCGATGTCCTCCAAGCCGAAATAAATAATTCGCCGAACGCTCCAGGAGGACTTAACGGTCAACGAACGAATGCGGCGCAAATCACATCACAGTGACGGGTGTCATATTTATTCGGACCGCTCGGCTGAAAATTTACCCGGACAACATCTGCTCGGCCGCCTGCCGATCTCGATCAGGGTCACTGCCGGGCACGTACTGGGACTCGGTGTGATCGCAGAAGGTGCCGGCCGCGACCCGCCGTTGAGCCTGCCGGAACTCGGGCAGGGTGCCCATTGCAGCCTGGGTCGCGTTGAGCGCCGTCCAGGTAGCCGCCCGCCTCGCGGCCCGCTCGACCGGGTGCGGGGGCCGGTACATCACCATCTCGGCAGCCCAGTCCGGCATCGAATCGCGGATCGCCCAATCGAAGAACTTCGCCGCCTGCGGCACCTCGGGGTTGGCCGCGAGCGCCTGCTCGGTGGCCAGCGCCGCCCCGTGGGTCAACGCGAGCCTGGGCAGGTAGGAGCGCAGGCAGTCCAGCGTGTCGGCCTTGGTGGCGGGCAGATCGGTACCGCCCAGCGCGTTCCCGACCCGGACGAACTCCCCGTAGTAGCGGTCGATGTCACGCAGTGGGATCGGGTGATACATCTGGTGAGCGGTGGCGATCCCCCACACCACGGTCGCGTAGTTCCACCGCAGCCAGTCCGGATCATCGGCGTCGTAGGCCAACCCGTCCGGACGTGTCCCCTTGACGGTGTGATGCATTGCCCGAACGGTCTGGGTCACCCTTTCCGCCGTCTGGGTGGATCCGTAAGCCGTGCCGATGAAAAAGGCCAGCGAGTGCGCCAACCGCACCTGGGCGCCTTCGGTGTCGAGACGCCCGGTGGGCTGTCCGTCGTCGTCGCGTTCGACTACCCGCGAGTGGTCCGATCCCATCCAGAAGATGCTGGGGTCGAGACGTTCCATGAAGGCCGCGCACTGCAGGCCGAAGATCAGCGTCGAGGTGTGGGAGTGGACGTACCAGACCGCGCTGTCGGGACCGAACCACCCGGGATCGCCCTCGGGGCCGGCGAACTCCAAACCCCGGAAGAACTTCTTCCTTACGTCTCTGTCGAAGTCGGATCGGACCTTGTGCTCGAGAAGTTGGTGCGGAAGCAGAACTCGCATCTCCGGCCGACCCCTTCCAGGTTTGGCGACACCCGTAACCAAAGTAACACCGGCGTTCCCGGGCACCGCCGCGGCGGGGATATCCTCGCCCCATGTCGCGTGCGACCCGATGGGCCGGCGTTTCGCCCACCGATCGGCGGGCCGAACGGCGTGCACTGCTGCTCGATGCCGCGTTCACCTTGTTCGGCG
The DNA here is from genome assembly GCA_964598975.1 of uncultured Mycobacterium sp. Classification (GTDB taxonomy): domain Bacteria; phylum Actinomycetota; class Actinomycetes; order Mycobacteriales; family Mycobacteriaceae; genus Mycobacterium. The sequence goes on from CAZRFC010000111.1 coordinate 8,547, forward strand.
ATCACGGCGAGGCCGCGGTATCGGTGCGCTCGGTGTGCCGCGTCAGCGAGTTGCACACCCGCTACTTCTACGAGAACTTCTCCGATACCGACGAGTTGCTCGGTGCGGTTTACGACCGCGTCGGCGCGCAGTTGGCCCGCCGCATCGGCGATGCGATCGGCGCCGAACCGCACCACGGGGAATCGCGGTTGCGCGCCGGGATCCGCGCGGTATTGGAGTTCAGTTCGGCCGATCCCCGCCGGGGCAGCATTCTCTTCACCGAGGGGCGAACGAACCGGGTCCTGGGCGAGCGCCGAACAAAGGCCCGCGACCAGTTGCGTGAGTTGTTGCTCGATGAAGGACGGCGAACGGATCCCGATTACGACCGGGTGGGCTGGGAGGTCGGTGCGGCGATGTATGCGGGGGCGATGGCCGAGTTGGCCCAGCAGTGGCTGGCCGGAACCCTGGGCAGCGATCTGGACGTCGTGGTGGACCGCTCGGTTCGCCTGCTGCTCCGCGGTTCGGGCGTGCGCAGGTGACGGACGACGACGGCACCCGGGCTCGCACCGGATTACGCATCGGGTGGCTGGTTTTCGCCCTGCTGGTCGCTGCGTTGGCGATCAGCGGGTGGTTCATCCTGGGTGACCGGAACCATCCGGTCGCGGGCCGCCCGACCGTTCCGCCGATGCTCGGCGGTTCGGGTGCAGTCGACCGATCCACTTCTCCCCCGGCGCCGACCGTCAGACGCCCCGCCCCCACTGCACCGGGCCGAGAGGTCAATGTCTCCGGCGTCGGGGATGTCCGGACGATCGTGTGCACCGACAACGCCGTCAGTATCAACGGCGCGCGCAACACCGTGACCGTCACCGGGCACTGCACCCGGGTCGACGTGTCCGGCGTGGAGAACATCGTGACCGTCGACGCGGCCGAAGCGATCTCGGTCTCGGGGATCAGGAACGACGTCAGGTTCCGTTCCGGCGCTCCGGAATTGGACAAATCCGGGATCGACAACACGCTGGAACGCGGCTAGCCGGAACGGGGCTGATGCGAAGGACGTGCGCCGGGGCCCATCGTCAGTACGTGGGCCGGCGACGGCGGTAGGCGTTCGGGGAGTCGAATCCACAGCGTTCGGTCGATGACGCGCCAGTCCAGCGATTGGTCGAGGCCGAGCAGTCGAACCTCGGTGAGATCGGAGGCGTCCAGTCCGCGGATACCGAACTCCGCCGTGGACAGGTCCAGCAGGATGGCATTGAGCGAACCCTCGTTCTGGGTGAAACGTACCGCTGTGCCTTCGGTCGTGGTTGTCTCCGCGACAGCCCAGGGCCGCGTCCCGAAGATGGCGTGCCCGTTGACTTCGAGCCACGATCCCAATCCCCGCAGCGGAGTCAACTGTTCCTTAGGGAATCGGCCGTGCTGGTCCGGACCGATACCGATGAGCAGGTTTCCGTTCTTGGACACGATATCGACAAAGGAGCGCACGAGTTCCGTCGTCGTCACGTAATCCTGGGCGCGTTCGTTGCGGTTGGCCCCGAACGAATGTCCCACGCCGCGGGTCGACTCCCATTTCTTGTCCTGTACGGAGTCGAACTGGGCGTATTCCGGTGTACGGATGTCGAAATGATGTTCGGAGGGAAAGGTCAAGGATTTGTGCTGTTCGGGGACCAAGGCCCAGAACCGTTGCAGGAGAACCCCTCCCAGCCGGGCGAGTGCGTCGGTGACGGCGCCGCGGTGGGCCGGCGCCTCGATCCACCGATCGTTGATGACCCCATCTCCCACCGTGTTGTAGTACTCGGCGAACAGCGCGGGCAAATCGCCGCCGGGCGGCCAGCAGATGTCGTTCCACAGCACAGCGGGCCGGTAGCGGGTGATGAGTTCGCGTACCTGAGCGGTCGCGTACGCGACGTAGTCGGGAGTGTGCGGAACGGCCAGAAAGCTGTCGGCGGGGTTCTTCAGCACTGCGTCGTTGTACGGCCAGTCATATCCCCCCGAGTAGTACAGACCCATCCGCAGACCGGCTTCCCGAACGGCCCGGCTCAGGTCTCCCACGATGTCGCGGCGGGCGTGATAGCGGCCCTTGCGGGGGTGTGACTGGCTGGTCGGCCACAGGCAGAACCCGTCGTGGTGTTTGGTGGTGAGGACGACGTACCCGGCGCCGGCCTCCCGGCACACCCGGGCGATCGCGTCCATGTCCGCCGTCGCTGTGCCATCGTCGAAGGCGGTGATGAAGTCGTCGTAAGTGGCGTCCGGCCCGTAGGTGTCGCGCTGGTGGTGCCAGGTCGGACTGCCCTCAAGTCTGCTGCTGTTGAGGTACCACTCGGCATAGGGGTTCTCCCGCAGCATCTCAGCGGGCCCCTTTTCCCTGAGGAGTTCCTGGATATTGGGGACCTGCGGGGCCCAACCGGGCACCGAGTAGAGGCCCCAGTGCAGAAAGATCCCCAGTTTGGCGTCGTCGTACCAGCCGGGGAGACCATGGGTGCCCACCGATTCCCAGGTCGGCTCATACATCGCCCAAGGCTAAGGGAAGCCGGCGCGCTCCCCGACCCGAATACGGTTGTTGGGCAGGGCCCGCCCAGCCCACTTGTTGTGCGCCATGACCACCACGGCGCACTGCGCCACACCCACCAGAACGACCGGCCAGAGAAGTCCGGCCGCCATGGCGGCCCGCCCAGGATGGTCCGCGGCTCGGGCACCGGGCTGACGTGTCCACTCGGCGATGAGGAAGGCC
>CAZRFC010000112.1:0-11246 GCA_964598975.1 uncultured Mycobacterium sp.
CTGCTGACCCGACCCGGCAATGCGGTCTATACCACTATGCACGGGGACGGAAACTTCGTCATAGAGTCATCGCATGAGCGAGCATGGGCATTACCACGCACTGCTGAAGGACCTCAGCACCCAGCATCGGGCGCTGCGTCAGGACATCCCGGACGTCTATCGGGGGTTCAACGAGCTGAGCAATGCGGCACTGGCCGAGGGCGCCCTGTCCACCAAGGTCAAAGAACTGATGGCGATGGCGATCGGGGTGGTCCACGGCTGCGATGGATGCATCGCCTCGCATGCCCGGGGCGCCGCGAAGGCGGGGGCCAGTACCAAGGAGGCCGCCGAGGCGATCGGCGTCGCCATCCTCATGCACGGTGGCCCGGCCACCATCTACGGAGCCCGAGCCTACGCCGCGTTCACCGAGTTCGCCGCAGGTGAGCCGACGGCCACCTAGGGCCCTGCAACCCGGCGGGATTACTTGGCGGGCAGGCCGGCCACCATCGGGGTGTCCACGCCGACCGCGCCGAGATCGGTCGCGCCCCCGGGGGTGCCTAACGGCACGTCGCGCCCGGGCAGCAATTCGGTGAAGAAAGCCGCATTGTCGGCACGGAACTGCCGCTCGCTTTCGGGCAGGTCGTCCTCGTGGAAGATGGCATCAACCTCACACAGCAGCCGGCAGGCGCCGCAGTCGACGCATTCCTCCGGGTTGATGTACATGGTGCGGTCGCCCTCGTAGATGCAATCGACCGGGCACTCGGCGGCACAGGCCTTGTGCTTGACGTCAACGCATGCAGTGGTGATCACGTAAGCCATGCCACGGACTATATCTGTGACTGGCCGTAGCAGACACGGGTAGAAGGCCCGCCGCGCCGGGGACCAAAGTCCCTACTTTCAGCCCCGTACCTCATCGGTCACGTCGACGAAGCCGGCGGCATCCAGGCGATGATCGCTGACGTTGCGGCACTCGCCGTACAGCTTGAGCACACCACGCCCGCTCAGGTCGGGGTCTCGGTAGTAGACGGCGTACAGCCCGTCCTTGACCATTCTGCGGCCGCCCGGATAGCGCCCCGGTGGCAACCCCTCCCGCCAGCCCCGTGCCTCCATCCGGCGCGCGATTTCACCGAAGTAGGCCCGCGTCTCGGCAATGGCGGGGACGTCGAACGTCAGGTAAATCAGCCCCTGATAAGGCGGTTCTTCCCCGCTGGTGCACGACGAAAGCAGATAGCTCGCGTCAACGGCCCGCATCTTGCCCGCCCCGACGAACTGCCGGGCCGGCTCCAGAACCTGGCGGCGGGACTGATCGTCGGACAGCGGGGATGCCACCGCCTCAACGGCCGGACGGGCATCATCGCGGCGAACCACGAAAAGCACCCCGAGAACCAAGGTGGTGATCAAGCTCGCGGTGATCAGCAGCAGGAACGGCCGTAGACGCGTGCTGTCCATCACCGCTGATGCTACCGGCGTCTCAGTGCCCCTTGGCCAAGGTGAACTGGCAGATGTCGACGTAACCGTCACGGAAAAGTTCCACACATCCGGTCAGGTACCTGAGGTAACGGTCGTAGACCTCCGGCGGCTGGATTGCCAGCGCTTCCGCCCTATTGGCCTGCAGAGCCGCCGCCCAGCACTCCAGGGTGCGGGCATAGTGCAGACGCAGCGACTGCACCCGTTGCAGGGTGAAACCCGCGGAAGCCGCGTGGTTGATGACGTCATCCGGCTCGGGAAGGTCACCGCCCGGGAAGATCTCCTCGGTGATGAACCTCACGAACCGCACATGCCGCATGGTGATCGACAGATTTCGCTGCGCGTAGTCCTCGGCGGTAGGCCGGATGATGGTGTGCAGCAACATAACCCCGTCAGGCGGCAGCACATCGTGCGCCATCTCGAAGAACCGGCTGTAGCGATCCCGGCCGAAATGCTCGAAGGCGCCGATCGAGACGATTCTGTCCACGGGCTCGTGGAACTGCTCCCAGCCCTCCAGCAGAACGCGTTTGGATCGGGAGCTGTCATCGTCGTCCAACAGGCTCTGAACATGTAATACCTGGTTCTTGCTGAGGGTCAGGCCAATGACGTTGACGTCGTAGCGCCGCAACGCCCGCAGCATGGTGCCGCCCCACCCGCAGCCGATATCCAGCAACGTCATCCCCGGCCTCAAGCCGAGCTTGCCCAACGCAAGATCGATCTTGGCCGCCTGTGCTTCCTCCAGGGTCATGTCGTCGCGCTCGAAGTAAGCGCAGCTGTACGTCTGGCTCGGGTCCAGGAAAAGCCGATAGAAGTCGTCCGAGAGATCGTAGTGATGTTGGACGTCACCGAAGTGCGGCTCGAGGTGTCCCGCGGGCGTTTGTGCCAAAGTCTCGTCCAATCCCATCCCCTGTGACGTCACCCTGTGACGAACCTCTCGCAGGCTTCCCGCAAACCTCGCCGTGGAAACATTTCCCAAAGCCGTCACGAGGCGAACTGCCTTTTTGCCGACTTTTCAGGCACAGTTGAGGGCATGGATTCCTCATATCCACGGCCGAAGGGCCGTCGTGCCTCGCGGTTGTCCGGTGCCCTGGCCGCACTGATGCTGCTCGCGGGCCTCAGCATCGCCCCGGCAACCGCCGAACCGTTACCCCCGCCGGCGCCAGCAACGCCGCTGGACCAGTCCGCCTTGCTCGGTCAGGTCGTGCCCGGACTGGTCGATATCAACACAACGCTGGGCTATCAGGGCGCCACCGGCACGGGCGCCGGGATAATTCTCGATCCCAGTGGCGATATCCTGACCAATAACCACGTCGTCGCGGGCGCCACCGAAATCACCGCCGTAAGCCTGGCCAACAGCCGGACCTACCAGGCCGACGTCGTCGGCTTCGATCGGGCCAACGACATTGCGGTGATCCGCCTACGTGGCGCCGGCGGTTTGCCGACAGCCAACATCGGGACCTCATCGCGACTGGCAGTCGGTGATCCGATCGCCGCTATCGGCAACTCCAACGGCACCGGCGGCCCGCCCAGCTACGCCCCGGGAGCAATCACTCAGCTCGGCGCCTCGGTACGTGCATCCGACGAGTCCGGCGGTGGTGTGCGTGAACTCTTCGACTTGATCAGGGTCGCTGCCGAAATCCGCCCGGGCGACTCGGGTGGGCCGCTGGTCAACAGTTCCGGACAGGTCGTCGGCGTGACGGTGGCCGCCACTCTGAACTACTCCATGGGCGGGGTCTCCGGCGCCGAGGGCTTCGCCATCCCCATCGACCGTGCGATGGCGATCGCCAACCAGATCCGCGCCGGCGCACCGTCGCCGTCGATCCACTTGGGCGACACCGCATTCATCGGCGTGGCTATTGCGGACGCACCCGCACTCGGCGGGCCTGCCGGGGCAGCAGTCCGCCAGGTATTGCCGGACACCCCGGCCGGCCAAGCCGGTCTGCGTCCCGGTGATGTCATCACCGCACTCGACGGAATTCCGATCAACTCGGCCGGCGACCTGTCGAACGTCATGGATCAGCGCAGGCCGGGTAACACGATCATGCTGACCTGGTTCGATCGTTTCGGCAATCCGCGGACTGCTCCGGTCCTGCTGGCGAAAGGTCCGGTCGGCTGATCGGGATCCGCACCGTGGCCGCAGTCTTAGGTGCTGTCACTGCCCTGGGTTGCGCCGCGCAAGCACAGGCCTCCGGCGAGGAATCGCTTGACGGTCTGGTCGACGCGGCCACCCAGCGGTTGCTGGCCGCGGACCCGGTTGCCGCCAGTAAATGGCTCAGCGGCGGCCCGATCAACGATCCCGCACGGGTACAGCAAGTCCTGCAGGCCGTCGCCGGCGATGCTGAATCATCCGGCCTGCCTCGTGAGTTCGTCACGACGGTGTTCCGCGACCAGATCGACGCGACCGAGGCGATCCAGTACAGCCGGTTCTCCTGGTGGAAGCTCGATCCGATGGCCGCCCCAACGTCAGCCCCGGATCTGTCGGCATCCCGGTCGGTGATCGATGAACTCAACCACCGGATGGTCGACGAGATCGCTGCGCAGTGGGCGGTTCTTGGATCCTCGGACTGTCCGGTGCGACTGGGACTTGCGAAGTCTGCCGTCGCGGCGGACCGCGGTCTGGACCCGCTGTACCGGCAGGCACTCGATGCCGCAACCCGGTCCTACTGCCGCTAGCTGACCAGCCTTTCGATCCGGTGCAGCGCGGCGACGCACACCGGCAGATACCCGGCAGCCCACCACGGGGTGGTGAACCGGACCAGGCACCGCGTGTTGGGCTCACCGACTACCGCCATCACTTGATGGCCGGTGGCCGGCACCCCAGCCACCGTCCAGCCCCAACTGCGGCCCTCGCTGAAGTCGGTGACCCGGAACGGCAGGGCCACCCCGACCGCCGTCCACACGGTCCCGTGCGCCCCCGCGGTCAACAGCGTGCCCCCGTCGCGCAGTTCGGCCCGGCGCACCGATGGCCCCCAGTGCGGCCACTGCTCGGTGTCGACCAGAACGCGCCAGACTTCGTCCGCAGCGGCGTCGACGTGTCGTTCGACACTCGGGCTGGGCCGACGAAGTGCTATACCCATGAGTCGTGACGCTACGCCCTCCGATGCGCCTGCTGTCCGCGGTGTTCGCAACGTCGATCCTGATGAGCGGATGCGGATCTGAGGAGAAGTCCGCCGACCCCTTCCGGTCGGCCGGTCTCGATCGGGCCGTCACCGATGCGATGCAGTCCGCCGGGATTCCCGGTGCCCTGGTCGGGGTGTGGTCGCCCGAGGGGCAGTACGTGAAGGCCTTCGGGGTAGCCGACACCGCGACCGGCAGCCCGATGAAGACCGACTTCTACAGCCGGATCGGCAGCGTGACGAAGACCTTCACCGCCACCGCCGTCCTTCAACTCGTAGACGACGGCAAAGTGAGTCTTGAAGATCCGATCGCCGATTATGTCGAAGGAGTGCCCAACGGTGAGTCCATCACCGTGCGGCAACTCGCGGATATGCGCAGCGGGCTGGTCGACTACACCAAGACCGACGAGTTCTTCGCGGCGATGACCAGCGACCCGAAGCGGGAATTCACTCCGCAGCAGCTACTCGACTGGTCGTTCGCCGAACCCGCGAGTTTCGCACCGGGCCAACGGGTCGAGTATTCCAACACCAACTACGTACTGCTCGGCCTGCTGGTGGAGAAAGCCACCGGCAAACCGCTCAGCGATTACCTGACCGAGCGCATCCTCAATCCGCTTGGACTGTCCGACACCAGCTTTCCAGACAGAAGTCAGTTCCCCGAGCCACATGCCCAGGGTTATACCGAACGCCTCGAAGGCGACGGTCCCCCCGTCGTCGCCACGAGTTGGACAACCAGTTTCGCCTGGGCGGCCGGCGCGATGGTCTCGACACTCGAAGATCTGCGCGTCTGGCTGCCGGCCCTGGCCGAAGGGACGCTACTGAGTCCCCGTCTCCAGCAACAGCGCCTGAGCACCGCTCCTGAACCGGGCAGTCCGGATGACTTCGGTTACGGGATGGGCATATTCACCGTCGCCGGCTGGATCGGCCACAACGGCAGCGTTCCCGGGTACCAGACCGTTGCCGTCTACCTCCCTGAGCGCACGATGACCCTGGTGGTGATGATCAATACCGACGTCGCAGTGCCGGACGCCGGAGACCCTAGCGGGGTGCTGGCCGCCGCCATCACCTCGGTGATCACCCCGGACCACGTCTACCAGCTATAGCGGCCATAGGATTGCGGGCATGGAAGGCTCCGTGACGGTACACATGTCGGCTCCGGCCGACGAGATCTGGAACCTCATCGCCGAGGTTCGCAATACCGGTCGGTTCTCCCCGGAGGTTTTCGAGGCCGAATGGCTCGGCGGAGCCGACGGTCCGGCACTCGGCGCGAAGTTTCGCGGCCACGTCCGGCGCAACGAGATCGGGCCGGTGTACTGGACCACCTGCAAAGTGACGGCCTGCGTACCCGGCAAGGAATTCGGCTTCGCTGTCCTTGGCCCGGGTGACCAGGCGGTCAACAACTGGCACTACAAGCTCACCCCGCGCGGCGACGGCACCGACGTCACCGAGTCGTTCCGGCTCAACAGCGCCCTGCCGATCCGGGTGTTCTGGATGTTCGCCGGCTATCTGCGCGGTCGCCGGAATGTCCGCGATATGCGCACCACGCTGGAACGTATTAAGAAGGTCGTCGAAGAAGAGCAGTAGGCCCGGACGTTCCGGCCTCTACTGTGGAGTCATGGTGATCTCGACACGCGTCAACGGACAGCCGCCCCCATACGTCCCCCTTGAGGACATCAACTTGGGGACCCTTGATTTCTGGGCGCTTGACGACGCCATCCGTGACGGCGCGTTCACCACGTTGCGGCGCCAAGCCCCCATCAAGTTCTTCCGCGAGATCCAGTTCGAGGGTTTCGAAGCCGGCGCCGGACACTGGGCGCTGACGAAATTCGACGACGTCCATTACGCCAGCCGCCATCCCGAGATCTTCAGTTCGTATCCGAACATCACCATCGCCGACCAGCAGCCCGAAGTGGCCGAGTACTTCGGCTCGATGATCGCCTTGGATGACCCCCGCCACGCCCGCCTACGAGGCATTGTGCGCAGCGCCTTCACTCCGAAGGTGGTGGCCCGCACCGAGGAGTCGGTTCGCGCCCGGGCCCGCCGGCTGGTTCAGGACCTCATCGCCAACCACCCTGACGGCCACGGCGAACTGGTTACCGAGCTGTCCGGGCCGCTGCCACTGCAGGTGATCTGCGACATGATGGGCATCCCCGAGGACGACCACCAGCAGATCTTCCACTGGACCAACGTCATCCTCGGTTTCGGCGACCCCGACATCACCACCGACTACGAGGAGTTCATGAAGGTCGCCATCGATATCGGCGCCTATGCGACAGCGCTGGCCGAGGACCGACGATCCAACCCCCAGGACGATCTCACCACCGCACTGGTCGCGGCCGAGGTGGACGGCGAGCAACTGTCCTCAGCGGAAGTTGCCTCGTTCTTCATCCTGCTGGCGGTAGCCGGCAACGAAACCACCCGCAACGCCATCAGCCACGGCGTGCTCGCGCTGACCCGCTATCCCGAACAGCGCGAGATCTGGTGGAACGATTTCGACGCTCACACCCAGACCGCTGTCGAGGAGATCGTGCGCTGGGCATCACCGGTGGTCTACATGCGCCGAACCACCACCCGTGACGTGGAGGTCTCCGGCGTGCTGATTCCGGCGGGCGACAAGGTCACCATGTGGTACGGCTCGGCCAACCGTGACGAGGACAAGTTCGACAATCCCTGGCTGTTCGACGTCACCCGCGCCCCCAATCACCACGTCGGGTTCGGCGGCGGTGGAACGCACTTCTGCCTGGGTGCCAACCTCGCCCGTCGAGAGATCGCAGTGGTATTCGAGGAGCTGCGCAACCGCATTCCCGATATCGCGGTGTCCGAGGAGCCGGCAATGCTTCTGTCGGCATTCATTCACGGCATCAAGAAGCTTCCGGTCAGCTGGACTCCCCCGGCCTGATTCGGATGGGAATCTCGGAGCGGCTGCACTGGCTGTCGATGCACGGCGTGGTGCGGTCTGCCGCCCAGTGGTCTGCCCGCCGCGGCGATCCGCAGGCACGGTTCGCCGCCGACCCGTCCGTGCGCGCCGATCCGGTTCCCTTCTTCGAGGAACTGCGTACCCAAGGACCGTTGGTGCGCTCACGGGTGAGTTATCTGACGGTCGACCACGGCGTCGCGCACGAACTGCTGCGCTCCGAGGATTTCCGGGTCATCTCCATGGGCGGCGCCTTGCCCTCGTTGCTGCGCCGCCTCGAGCGGCGCACCCGACCGGACTTGCTGCATCCGTTGCTGCCGCCGTCACTGCTGGCTGTTGAACCCCCTGAGCACACCCGCTACCGCAAGACCGTTTCCTCCGTGTTCACCTCCCGGGCGGTGGCCGCCATGCGGGACCGCATCGAAGACACCGCGACGGGCCTGCTGGATGAGCTGTCCGAGGATGAGGGCGTCGTCGACGTTGTTGGCGGCTACTGCGCTCAACTCCCTGTCGCCATCATCAGCGAAATCCTCGGCGTGCCCGAAGATGACCGCGATCGAATCCTCCAGTTCGGCGAATTGGCAGCGCCGAGTTTGGACTTCGGACTCTCCTGGGCCCAGTACCAGACCGTCGGTCGCGGCCTGGAAGGCTTCAACAGCTGGCTGGGCACTCACCTCCGGTGGCTTCGGGAAAATCCCGGCGCCGACGTGATGAGCCAGCTGATCGAGGCGTCCGAAGGCGGAATCCGCCTCGACGAGAAGGAATTGCGGGCCATCGCCGGACTGGTGCTGGCGGCCGGCTTCGAGACGACAGTCAACCTGTTGGGCAATGGAATCCGCATGCTACTCAACGCACCCGACCAGTTGGCGCTGCTGACTGACGATCCGTCGCTGTGGCCCAACGCGGTTGAGGAGATTCTCCGGCTGGACCCGCCGGTGCAACTGACTGCACGGGTGGCCCGCAATGACACCGTCGTGGCAGGGACGGCGGTGCAGCGCGGCGAGATGGTAGTGATCTACCTCGCGGCGGCCAACCGCGATCCGGCGGTGTTCACCGACCCGCACACCTTCGATGTGCGGCGTGCGGGCGCTGGCCGGCATCTCGCCTTCTCCGGCGGCAGGCATTTCTGCCTGGGTGCGGCGCTGGCCCGCATGGAAGGCGAAATCGGCCTACGCCGGTTCTTCAACCGCTTCCCCGACGCGCAACTCGCCGGCGAGGGCAGCCGCCGCGATACCCGAGTATTGCGCGGGTGGGCCCGGCTACCGGTCAGCTTGGGGTCTGCCGCTCGGATCGCCCGCTAGCACTGGGATCGAGCCGTTCGGCGTGCTCGCGGTCTTGCGCCAACCGCTCCCGCGCTTCGCTCACCTCGCCGCGGCGGGCATCGGCCGCGCGTTGGAGCCTTTCGGCCTGCGCCGCTTTGGCATCGGCTTCGGCTTTGGCCGCACGCGCCCGGGCCTCCGTTTCCGCGGCGACGAATTCACGCTGGCGCACCTGGCTGTCTTCCCTGCGCAGGCGTTCTCGGATCTCCTCGGCCCGGACACGGCGGTGAGCGTCGTGTTTCTTGCGACCGGCCCAGATCACGGCGGCGATCACCACCAGTGCTGCGATGACGGCGACGACGATCCATTCGTTGGTGGCCATAACTCCCCCTTTCCCGTCCAGCCCAACGGTCAAACCGGCGGGAGTAAATCTGCTGGCGGCGGGCATTCGGGGGGGTGTGCAGGCCGACTCGGAAGCCTTCAAGCGGATAGCGGGCTTACTGGATTACCCGATGTTCGTCGTCACGACCCGAGTCAACGACGAACGGGCCGGTTGTCTGGTGGGTTTCACCAGTCAGGTATCGATCAATCCGCCGCGATTCCTGGTCGGCTTGTCGAAACGCAACCACACCTATCGGACCGCGGCCCGCGGTGCCACTCATCTGGCCATCCACCTGGTCGACCGCAGGCACCGTGACCTGGCCCGACTTTTCGGGGGCCAGACCGGTGACCGGGTGGACAAATTCGCCCGCTGTGACTGGCGTGACGGGCCCCACGGACTCCCCATTCTGTGCGGAGCCTCCGCCTGGTTCGCCGCCGGGGTGCTGAGCAGGGTCGACATGGGCGATCACGTCGGCTATCTGACCGAGCCGATAGCCGGTTGGGCTCCACGGTCGCTGAACAATCTGGTGACCTTCGCCGACGTGAAGGATCTCGAACCCGGTCACGAGGCCTGACGCTCCCACCTCGTTGACAGCCGCTCACCTGGCCGGTTTGCTGTAGTCGTGGCTTACGACACCGTCATTCGCAATGGCCGCTGGTTCGATGGCACGGGTGCTCCCTCGGCCGTGCGCAACATCGGCGTCGTCGACGGCCGGGTCGCCACGGTGACACCCGAGAAACTCGACGAAGTCGGCTGCCTGCAGGTGATCGACGCCACCGGCAAGTGGGTGTTGCCCGGCTTTGTCGACATCCACACCCATTACGACGTCGAGGTTCTCGGCGGTCCCGGGCTTCCCGAATCGGTCCGCCACGGCGTGACCACCGTGCTGATCGGATCCTGCTCATTGTCGACGGTGCATGTCGGCGGCGTCGATGCCGGGGACCTTTTCGGCCGGGTCGAGGCGATCCCCCGCGAACACGTGATCGAGGCCGTCGAGACGGCAAAGACCTGGAGTACCGCTGAGGAGTACATCGCTGCACTTGAGGATCGCCCGCTGGGTCCGAACGTCGCCGCCTTCATCGGCCACTCCGACATGCGCACCGCCACAATGGGTTTAGACCGGGCTACCCGGAAGGAGTTGGTACCAAGTGCCAGCGAGCAGGCGGAGATGGAGCGGATGCTCGGCGAAGCCCTCGACGCCGGATTCCTCGGTATGTCGTCGCAGCAGTTGCTGTTTGACAAGATCGACGGGGACACCTGCAGATCGCGCACCCTGCCCTCCACCTTTGCCAGACCGCGCGAACTACGTCGGCTGAAATCCCAACTGCGCCAACGCGGGCGTGTTCTGCAGTCAGGACCGGACATCGCCAACCCGTTCAACCTGCTATCGCAGATCGCCCAGTCACTGCCGGTGCTACGCGACAAGCTAAAGACCAGCCTATTGTCGGCCGCCGACGTCAAATCCAATCCGTTGGCGATCGCGGTACTCGGGCCCGCGGCCCGACTGGTGAACCGGTTCGGGGCGGACTTCCGCTGGCAACACCTCCCGGTGCCGTTTGAGGTCTATGCAGATGGAATCGACTTGGTGGTTTTCGAGGAGTTCGGATCCGGCGCGGCGGCCCTTCACCTGCGCGACGAGGTTGAACGCAACGCCCTCCTACAGGACGAGGGCTACCGTCGCCGCTTCCGGAAGGACTACGACAACAAGTTCGGATTGCGGGTGTGGCACCGCGACTTCTTCGACGCCGAGATCGTCGACTGCCCCGACCAGTCGGTAATCGGGAAATCATTCGGGCAAGTGGGCTTAGATCGGGGCGGCTTGCACCCGGTAGATGCGTTCCTCGATCTGGTGGTCGAGCACGGACGCAAATTGCGCTGGCGCACAACCATTTCCAATCACCGTCCCGAGGTGCTCAAGAAACTTGCCCGGGACGACGGCATTCAGATGGGGTTCTCCGACGCCGGTGCCCATCTGCGCAACATGGCGTTCTACAACTTCGGACTCCGATTGCTGCGACACGTCCGCGACGCCGCGGCGCGCGGCGAGTCGTTCCTGACCGTCGAGCGAGCCGTGCACCGATTGACCGGCGAACTAGCGGACTGGTACGGAATCGACGCCGGGCATCTGC
>CAZRFC010000113.1:0-11242 GCA_964598975.1 uncultured Mycobacterium sp.
CGGGGAGCTTGCGGGACCCGTAGGCCTGCCGGAAGACGACGTTGCCGCCGTGCCCGACCTGGATCACCGCGCCGGGCAGTCGACGCTCGGCGATGTCGGCGTCGACCAGTGCGGTGACCTCGGAGAAGTCCCCGGTGGAGATCACCGGCGGCAGGACGGGCTTGGGGGTTACCGGTGCGGCCTTCAGCGTGGGCGCCGCCGACTCGCTCGGGATCTGCGGTGGGTGTTCGGTCCGACCACATGACTGGATCGAGGCGAGGCTGAGCAGGAACGCCGCCGCGGCGCATGCGCGGACGACTGACGTTCCTGACACGTGACCACGGTAGCCGGGCCCCGCCGCGGTCGCTCCGTCACCAGTCGGACGGACGGTAGTCCTTGAGGAACACCCCGTAGAGATCGACTCCGGCCTCGCCCTGCACGATCGGGTCATAGACCCGGGCCGCCCCATCGACAAGATCGAGCGGCGCGTGGAAACCCTCCTCGGCCAGACGGACTTTCGTGAAGTGCGGCCGCTCGTCGGTGATCCATCCGGTGTCCACACTGGTCATCAGGATCCCGTCGGTCTCGAACATCTCACCCGCACTGGTGCGGGTCAGCATGTTCAGCGCAGCCTTGGCCATGTTCGTGTGCGGATGCCCCGGCCCCTTGTAGCGGCGGGAGAACACACCTTCCATCGCCGAAACATTCACCACGTATTTGCGCCGCGCCGCGGCTGCCGCCATCGCCGGGCGCAGCCGGCTGATGAGCAGGAAGGGTGCCGTCGCGTTGGCTAGTTGGACTTCCAGCATCTCCAGTGGCTCGACCTCGTGCACGTGCTGGGTCCAGCTGTTCACGTGAAGCTCGTCGGGAAGCAGCCCGCCCGCATCGATGGCGGTCCCGGCGGCGAGCCGCTCCAGTGAGCTCGACCCGGCGGCAAGGGCCGAGGCCGTCAGTTCATCGGCACGCGACGCTGCAGCCGCCAGAATCGGGTGGCTGGCCACCGAGGCGGCCAGCGCATGGGGGTGCGGGTCGTTGGTGTGGCCGAAGGTCAGCAACTCCGGCAGCGGGCCGTCCGGCAGCGGGGCCAGTTCGGCTTCGGCGAGCGGGGCGTAGGCGCCGGGGGATCGGCGCACCGTCTGAGCGGCGTTGTTGATCAGGATGTCCAGCGGGCCGGCGTCGGCGACGGCGTCGGCGAGGGCAACCACCTGGGCCGGGTCGCGCAGGTCGATGCCGACGATCCGCAGTCGGTGCAGCCAGTCCCCGGCATCGGGCAGGCCGGAAAACCGGCGCACGGCGTCGCGGGGGAAGCGGGTGGTGATCGTCGTGTGGGCGCCATCGCGGAGCAGACGCAGCGCGATGTACATCCCGATCTTCGCGCGGCCACCGGTGAGCAGGGCGCGTCTGCCGGTCAGGTCGGTGCGCGCATCCCGCTTCGTGTGGCTGTGGGCCGCGCAGCCCGGGCACAGTTGGTGATAGAAGGCGTCGACTCGGGTGTAGTGCTGTTTGCAGATGTAGCAGGCCCGCGAGCGCAGCAGGGTGCCCGCACTCGGGGCGGTCGTCGCGGTGGACAGCGGAATACCGCGGGTCTCGTCGTCGATGCGATCGGCGGCGCCGGTGGCCGTGGCGGCGACCACCGCGCGGTCGGCCGCGGCGATCTGATTGCGCTTCTCATCGCGGCGGGATTTCTTTGCCGCTTTGAACATGTGCGCCGTCGCGCGGCGAACCGCGATGAAATCGGGGTGCTTGGGGTCGAGCTGATGCAGCTCGGCCAGGACCTCGAGGGTCACCCGCAACCGCTCGGGTTCGATGCCGTCCGAATCGGCTGATCGGCCAGGGAAAAGCACAACAGAGTGTAACTACGCGCGGCCCGCGTAGCGTGCAGCCATGTCTCCGCCCAACCGGCGCCTCCCCGATCCGCCTACCGACGCCGAGGAATTGTTTTCCTGGGTGCGACGGCATCTCGGCGACCTGTGCGAACCCGCCGATTACACGCCGACTCTGATGCCGGGCGGACAGCGGGCGGCGGACGCCGCCCTGGCGGCCTATGACGTCCGTGGCTACGCCCGCCGGCGCAACAACGTCTGGCCGCCGGCTACCCGCGGGTCTTCGCGATTGTCGCCCTACATCCGGCACGGACTGCTGACCCTGCGTGAGGTGTGGGATCGCGTGGCCGGCGGTCCGCCCGACGACGTGGCGAAGTTCCGCGATGAGCTCCGGTGGCAGGAGTATGCGCGGCATCTCTACGCTCGGCTGGGGGTCGGTACCCGCGAATCGCTGCGGTTCGCGGTCAAGGAGCGCGGTGCGGATCATGTTGCTGGGCGGGCTGATCCATGGCTTTCTTCGGCGCTGTGTCTGGAAAGTTCGTGGTCGGAGTTGGTGACCAACGGCTGGCTGACCAATCAGACCCGGATGTGGCTCGCCTCGCAGTGGAGTGTGCGCGCGGGTCTGGGCTGGCGCGACGGCGAGGATCTGATGTACCGCCATCTGCTGGACGGTTCCCGCGCCGCCAACAGGTTGGGCTGGCAGTGGACCGTCGGAGCACTCACCGGAAAGGCCTACGGATTCTCCCGATGGCAGGTCGAGAAACGGGCACCGGGACTTTGCCGGCGTTGCCCGCTGGAGCAGGCCTGCCCGATCAGCGAATGGCCGGCCACCCCGGAACGTGAGCCGCGGGTCCTCACCGATCCCCGGCTACGGCGCGACGCCGACCTAGAGACGACGGCCGGCCCGACCGCTCCACGGCACTCGGGGTCGCCCGAGGTGGTCTGGCTGACCGCGGAGAGCCTCAGCGATCGGGATCCGGCGACCGCAGCGCATCCGGAACTGCCCCTGTCGTTCGTCTTCGACGAACCACTGCTGCGCAGACTGCGGCTATCGGAGAACCGGCTGTTCTTTCTCGCGCAATCGCTGGCCGATCTCTCGACGCGCAGGGAGGTGCGACTCTGGCGCGGTGACCCGGTTGCGGTGCTGCAGGGCACGCGGTTGGCCACCACCTTCGCGCCGGTTCCGGGCTGGCGATCCCGGTCGGGCCGCCTCGATGTTGTCGCGCTGCATCCCTGGCCGTGGCTCGAGAGACCAAGAGCGGGCCCGGTCACCTCGTACACGGCCTGGGCAAAGGTGCGTCGGTAGCCGAACACTGCGGGTCCCCCGATCGGAGGACACTGATGTCCTCCGGTGCAGGGGCCGGCCGGGGGAGCGTCCGCGGGCCGGAGTTCCAGGACAGTCGGATCCATGACCGCGATGGGACCGATCGAACTGTGGAATCCCGGCCAGGGCCAGGTGACTACCTGGGCCGCGTCGCCGCGTACCCGCGCGGCCATGCGATCGGCTCCCAGCAACCCGTTGGCGCCCAGCGTCCAACAGGCCCAGCACCTGTGGGCCGCGCACTACGGAGCGACGGTGGGCCGGGATATGCCTCGTCTGATGGTCACCGCCTGGGAGGTCGAGGGGGTGTGTGACATCGACGCCATGACCAGGGCGATCAACGCCCACGTCCGTCGCCACGACACCTACCGGAATTCGTTCGAGATCGTCGACGGGATCGGGATCGACCGCCGCACCGTCGACGCGGAGCACATCGAATTGCTTCCCGCTGCAATGGGATTCATGACCGATGATCAGGTCCGTATCCATGCGTTGACCTCGACGCCCGGGACCCTGGACGGCGACTGCTTCACCTTCGGCGTGATCCAGGGCACCGATCACTTCAGCGTCTACGCCAGCGTCGACCATCTGCACAGTGACGGGACGTCGGCGAGCCTGATCTTCCTCGACATCCATCTGACCTATCAGTCGTTGGTGCACGACCTGCCGGACCCGCTGCCGGCGGTCAGCGGATACCGGGATTACACGGTGCGCCAGCAGGAGCGCATCGCCGCCGCAACCCTGGAGTCGCCGGAGATCCGCGGATGGATCGACTTCGCGCGCGATGGTCTCTGGCCGGAGTTTCCGCTGCCACTGGGTGATACGTCGGGAGCCGGTCGCGGCGCCTGGGTGATGGTCGAACTGCTCGACGCCGCGGCCACCGAGGCCTTCGACACGGCATGCCGGGCCGCGGGTGCACGGTTCAGTGGGGGAGTGATGGCCTGCGCCGCACTTGCCGAGCACCACCTCACCGGCGCCCGCATCTTCCGGGGCTTCACCCCTACCAGGAGCGGGGAGGCTGAGTCGCTGAGCGTGGGTTGGTTCGCCAACCTATTCCCGGTGACGGTGCCGATCCCTGATACGGGCGGCGGATTTCCCGAGGTGGCCCGCGCAGCGCAGGGGTCCTTCGACGTTAACCGACAGTTGGCCGCGGTGCCGTTCGGACGGGTGCTGGAACTCGGGACCGTCGACGAACTCGGAATCTCACTTCCCACTGAGCCGCCAATGATGCTGTCCATCATGGACTTTCGCAGGATACCGTTCGCGGGGCTGTGGGAGGACAGCCGGTCCGGCATCTACGGCGACAACCTCTCGATGGGCGGGATCAATCTCTGGGTCAACCGGCACGCCGCAAAGACCACCGTCACGGTCTCGTTTCCGGACAACCCGGACGCGCGGCAGTCGGTGCACCGCTATCTGGCGGCGTTGAGCACAGCGTTCGCGCGGGCGGCGGCGATCACGGTCGACTGGATCGACGAACTGAACCATCACGCCAATGCGAGTTCCCGTTGCGTGGTGTGCGCGGGGATCAGGTGAGCGGGTTCAGGAGTGCGCGTCACCCATGTTGACTGTCAGCGGACGGCGGAAGAACCGGGTGATCCACAGCAGCACGCCGATTCCGATGGCGAACCAGATGATGCCGTACCGGGTCGACTCGGCCGAGAGGTACACCCACAGCAGAACGGTGAGCATGATGCCGATCCCGGGCAGGATGACGTTCCGGAAGATCTGGGCCGGAGTGTTTATCTGGCGGCGCCGATAGGCGAAGTAGACGATCACCGTCACGTTCACGAAGGTGAAGGCGATCAACGCGCCGAAGTTGATCAGGGAAGCCACGAAGTCCAGGTTGAACTCGATGGCGAACAGCGAGACCAGACCCACGAAGATGATGGCGTAGGCCGGGGTCTGGTAGCTGGGGTGCAGATACCCGAAGAACCGCGCGATCGGTCCGCGGCCGTTGCGGCCCATCACGAAGAGCAGGCGCGACACCGAGGCGTGCGAGGCGAGGCTGGAGGCCATCGTCGCCGCGAAAGCGGCTGAGGTGAGCAGGATCTTGAACAACTCACCGCCGACGTGTAGTGCGATCTCCGGCAGTGCGCTGTTCTCGAGGGACTCCTCGGTGAAACCGGAGACGTCGGGGAACAGCGACTGGGTGAACCAGGCGCTGACGAAGAAGATGGTGCCGCCGATCAGCAGGGCCAGCACGATCGCCTTCGGCACGATGGAGGCGTCCTTGGCCTCCTCGGTGTACATGGTGATCGCGTCGAAGCCGATGAAGGAGAACGCCACGATCGTCGCACCGGTGATGACCAGGTTGAGGTGGACGCCCTCATGCCAGAACGGCTGGGTCGACAGGATGGTCCCGTTGCCCATCCCCTCGATCAGCGACTTGGTGGCGAGGATCAGGAACACCCCGATCAGCACCACTTCGAAAACCACCAGCAGCATGTTGACCCGTGAGGTGTTGGTCATGCTGAACAGGCACATCGCGGTGATGGCCGCGACGTAGACGACCACCCACATCCATTGCGGCGCGGACGGGAAGAACGAGTACATGTAGCTGCGGATGATGAGCGCGTTCACCAGTGGCAGCAGCAGGTAGTCGAGCAGGGCCGCCCAGCCGATCAGGAATCCCGTGTTGGGGCCGATGGTCTCTGAGGTGTAGGTATACGCCGAACCCGCGGACGGGAAAACCTGCGTCATCCGGCCATAGGAGATCGCGGTGAACACCATCACGATCAACGCCAGTAGGTAGGCCGTCGGGACGACGTTGTTCGTCTCCGTGGAGACGATGCCGAACGTGTCGAAGATGACCGTGGGGGTCATGTAGCCGAGGCCGAGCCCGACGATCGCCCACAGCCCGAGTGTCCGGGCCAGTTGCGTCTTGCCCGTCGATGTCCCCGTTGATCCCGGGGCAACCTCAGTCATCCCTGTGGCTTACCACAACTGGGGTATGCCTCGACGGTGTTTGGGCTAGCGTCACGAACCATGCGGTACGTCGTCGGTTACGGTCCACGTCAGCGCGGTGTTGACGGCGTCAATCTCGCGGCCACCCTGGCCCGATCGTCGGGGGCGACCCTCGATCTGATCTCGGTGCTGCCCAGTGACGCCCCGACCTTCCACATGTACTCACCAGACGAGGCGTTCAACGCCGAGGTCGAGGAGCAGGGCCGGGAATGGCTCGAGGACGGCCTGGCGCATGTGCCGGCTGACGTGCATGCCGAGGGCCACCTGCGCCGGGCCGAGTCGATCACCCAGGGCCTGCTGGACGCTGCGACAGATCCCGACCGCGGAGAGGCCGCCATGATCGTCGTCGGCACCAATCACCGGGTGCGCGCCGGACGGTTCGGGCTGGGGAGCCTGGCCGATGCGCTACTGCACGCGTCGACGGTGCCAGTTGCCCTGGCTCCGGCCCAGTATCAGCTCCAATCCCGCATCACCCGGATCACCTGCGCGACGGGCATGCAGCCGGGCACCGAAGATCTGGTCGACAACGCAATCCGGCTGGCCGCGCAGTGGAAGGTGCCGGTTCGGCTGATGTCCCTGGTGGCCGTCGGGGAGGGCGGAAGCGAGGAACGGCGGCAGAAGTGGTTACAGCTGGCGGAGCAGCACGCGGCGAACTTGGTGGAGCGCGCAACCGCGGCGCTGCCGCCGGAGTGCCCCGCGACAAGTGTTGTCGGGCATGGTGATTCGCTGGGCGATGCCGTTCAGGGACTGGAGTTCGTGGAAAGCGAAGTCGTGTTCATCGGTTCCAGCCGGATGGCGCAGCCCAAGCGGCTGTTCCTCGGGCACTCGGCCAGCAAGATCATGCGGGAGCTTCCGGTGCCCATGATCGTGTGGCCGCGAGGCTGACGTCCCGCCGTGGCCGCACCCGAGTTCGACAGCGTCATCGCCGGTGGTCGCGTCATCGACCCGGAGACCGGTCTGGACGCCGTCCGCTCGGTCGGGATTCGGGGTGGCTCCATCGCCGCGATCTCCGATTCCGACCTGATCGGAGCTGAGATCCTCGATGCCCGCGGACAGGTCGTCACACCAGGTTTCATCGATCTGCACTGCCACACCCAGTCACTGCCCGGTGACCGGATCCAGGCATTCGACGGCGTCACCACCACCCTGGAACTGGAATCCGGAGTCCTGCCGGTCGGAGACTGGTACGACCTGCAGGCTCGCGCCGGCCGCGCCATCAACTACGGATGCTCGGCGTCGTGGACCTTCGCCCGTATCGCAGAGTTGGACCCGCAGATGGGCGAGCCGCACCCCAACCTCACGTACTTCCAAGCGGCCTACCAGTATTCGGCCTGGCAGCACGACGTCGCGAGCCGAGAGCAGATCGAGCGCATCATCGACCGACTCGAGCAGGGCCTGTCCGAAGGCGCACTCGGCATCGGCATCAACAACGGTTACGTGCCCGGCGCTGGCGTGCAGGAACTGTCACTTGTGGCGGATCTCGCTGCGCAGCATGATGTTCCGACCTTCACCCACATTCAGTTCATGTCCAACATCGACCCGCAGAGTTCACAAGAGGCTTACCTGCGGCTGATCGCCTACGCGGCGACCTCCGGTGCGCACATGCATATCTGCCATCTGAACAGCACCAGCCTGCGCGATATCGAACGCTGTGCGCACCTGATCTCGGTGGCCCAGCAACACGGCCTGAAGATCACCACCGAGGCCTACCCGTACGGGGCCGCCTCGACCGTTGTGGGGGCCGCCTTCCTGGCCCACCCCTGCTACTGCGAACGCACCGGCGCCACCTGGTCGGACATCATCCTCAACGCGACCGGTGAACCGGTCCGCGACGAGGCCGAACTGCGGCAGGTGCAGAAGGATGAGCCCGGCCAGCCCATCGTCTGGCACTTCCTGTCCCCGGAGACCAACCCCGAGCACCAGCGATTGCTGGACCTATCGGTGACCTATCCGGGCGGCGCCATCGCCTCCGACGCCATGCCCTGGGAACGTCCCGGCCACCTTCTGGTGGAGGGTGACGTCTGGCCGCTGCCGGCGGACGCCGTCGCCCACCCGCGGAGCGCGGGGACCTTCGCCCGGTTCTTTGCGCAGTACGTCACCCGCCGGCGCTTGATCGCACTTCCGGACGCCGTGGCGAAATGCACACTGATCCCGGCGCAGATCCTGTCCACCGCTTCCACGGAGATGCGCCGCAAGGGCCGCCTCCAGGTCGGTGCCGACGCCGACGTCACGGTGTTCAACCTCGCGGCGTTCGAGGACCAGGCGACCTTCACCGAACCGACGCACCCCTCGGTCGGGGTCCTGCACCTGCTGGTGGGCGGCGTACCGCTGATCCGTGACGGAATCCTGGACACCGCGTTGCGTCCCGGTGCGGCGGTCCGCGGCGCGGGGAGATCAGGCCGCGACGGGTAGGTGCACGTCGCGCAAACCGACCGCGTTCTGCAGCCCCGAACAGTTGTGGCAGCCGACGCAACCGACGCAGTCTTCGCACTGCGAGCAGGCGATGCAGGCCCTGCAACGGCGGCAGGCAACACAGCCGAAGCAGGCCGCGCAGCCCGCCATCAGGAACGACAACGCAGTGCCGGCGCTGCCGGCGACCCCGGCGCTACCGAAGGTGCCGATCGACCCGGCTACCCCGACGCTGGAGACCGTGCCCAACGAGCCGGCCACCGCGACGCTGCCGACGGAGCCCACCGACCCGGCGACCATCGCGCTGCCGACGGTGGCGATCGACGCGATCACCCCGGCGCTCGCGGTGGTCGCGAAGGACAGCGGCGCGAGCAGCATCTTGACCAACATCCGATTAGCTTCGCAGTGATCGGGCGACCGTGCTGGCGTTCCGAGGGAAGACCGGACACCGGACGAGATGCCTGAGGAGACTCATGACGAAGCCACCCCCCGAGACGGCAGCCCAGAGGGGCGGCCGCATCGTCCTTGGGTCGCTCATGCTTTTCGCCGGCGTCGGCCACCTCACCTTCGCCCGAGCGGAGTTCCAGGCGCAGGTCCCCACCTGGGTGCCGGTACCCCCCGACGTCACGGTGCTCGCCTCCGGCGCCGTGGAGATCGCCCTGGGCGCGGCGATGATCCTGGCGACCAGGAGACGCCCACTTGTCGGTCTGCTGCTCGCCGCGTTCTTCGTGGCCGTTTTTCCGGGCAATATCGCCCAGTGGGTCCACCACCGGGACGCCTTCGGCCTCAACAGCGACCGCGCCCGTTTTCTGCGGCTGTTCTTCCAGCCGGTGCTGATCACCTGGGCTTTGTGGTCGACGGGCGCGTGGCGGCTTATGCGGCGACGAACCTGATGCGCGGTCGGTAACACCCGGCCGGGTGTGCGACGATCCAGATCAAGAGAGTTCGAGAGGATCGGGGCGGATTCATGGTTCAGCGGCGCCGCGCAGTCACGGTGGCCTGCACCGGCCTGGCAGTGGCGGGTTTCGTGCTGGCCGGGTCAGGACCGGCGGCGGCCGACCCGTCCGATCCGCCTCCGGCGCCGGTGACCGTCATACCGGAGGCGCCGCCGCCCCCGCCGCCACCGGTGTCGAACAACCCGATGACACCCCGGCAGCCACCTGTCCCGGCGGCGGCTCCCGCCCCGGCTCCGGCCCCGGCCGCACCGGACTCGGCCGCCCCCGGGGCTCCGCCGGCGCCCGCGCCGCCGGTGGTCCAGCGGCCGTCCGTCCCCGATACCGTGCCACCGCCCGGAAGTAGCGGTGGAGGAATCCTCGGCTCCATCAAGGACCTCTGGCGGCAAGCCCAGAATCCGTTCGCCCCACCTTCGGGCGGTGCGGGCACACTCCCGGCCGTCCCGGCCGGGGCCGGCCCGGCCCCCAAGCTGCCGCCCGGATACACCTCCATCAATTCGCCACGTTCGGAAGCCCCGTCAAACGGGCCAGCCGGAGTGGCCCCGTCCAACGGTTCGCCCGGAGTACCCCCGGCCGACCGCCCGCCGCTGCCGCCGGGCTACTACTCCCTCGACGGCCCCCCGCCGCCGTGGCTCACCGATCCGGCGGCGCCGGCGCCCGTGACACCGGTCCCGGGTTCCTGACGCCTGCGACCGTAAAGCTGTGACCGCAACCCTCGTCGCGAAGAATCTGTCCGGCGGATTCGCCCACCGCACGCTGTTCGAGGGCCTGGACCTGACCGTGGCACCCGGCGACGTCGTCGGGGTCGTCGGCGCCAACGGGGCCGGCAAGAGCACACTGCTGCGGATCCTCGCCGGTGAGATCACCCCTCTGGACGGCTCGGTCAGCGCCGCCCCCTCCGATGCGTTCGTGGGGTGGCTGCCGCAGGAGCATCAGCGAATACCGGGGGAGACCGTCGCCGCCTACATCGCCCGGCGCACCGGCTGCGCCGGGGCGACCCAGGCCATGGAAGAAGCGGCCGCGGTCCTGGCGGATCCGGGCGGCCACACGGCGAACCAGGATCCGGCCGACGTCTACGCCGCGGCACTGGATCACTGGCTCGCCACCGGTGCCGCGGACCTCGACGAGCGGATGCCCGCCGTACTGGCCGACCTCGGTCTGGATTGCCAAGCCGTACAACCGGATTCGACGCCGATGACTGCTCTGTCGGGAGGGCAGGCCGCTCGCGTCGGATTGGCGGCGCTGATGCTGTCGCGGTTCGACATCGTCCTGCTCGATGAGCCGACCAACGACCTGGACCTCGACGGCCTGGCACGACTGGAGGACTTTGTCCGGGATCTTCGGGGTGGCGTTGTTCTGGTGAGCCACGATCGGGAGTTCCTGGCGCGCAGCGTGACCCGAGTGCTTGAACTCGATCTTGCCCAGAACACCACCACGGTATTCGGCGGCGGCTACGAGAGCTACCTGGAGGAGCGGGCGGTCAACCGGCGGCACCGTCGGGAGGAGTACGAGGAGTTCGCCGAGAAGAAGGCCGACCTGGTGGCGCGGGCACGCACCGCTCGGGAGTGGTCCAGCCACGGTGTGCGCAACGCGATCCGCAAGGCGCCGGACAACGACAAGATCCGCCGGCGCGCGGCTATGGAGTCCAGCGAGAAGCAGGCGCAGAAGGTGCGCCAGATGGAGAGCCGGATCGCCCGCCTCGAGGAGGTGGCCGAACCGCGCAAGGAATGGACGCTGCAGTTCAGCATCGGCTCCGCGCCCAGGTCGAGTGCGGTGGTCGCCACCCTCGA